>JAIBAF010000023.1 GCA_019695335.1 bacterium | reverse complement strand
AGTCTGTGCGGTATATTACTAATTGCAGCTTTATATACCGGATATCAATTTCGGCTTCGTAAGATTCATGAACGTAACCGCGCCCTTGAAAACCGCATTGCTGAGCGTACTCAGGAATTGCAGGAAAAAAACGAACAGCTTCGCGAATTGAATCAATTGAAAGACGAGTTTCTGAATATTGCAGCGCACGACCTCCGCAATCCGCTCAATTCGATTTTATGTACCAGCAAAGTCATTTTGGACGAAACCAAAAACCAAAATTACAAAGCTGACGAATATTTAGCGGATGATCTGGAACTCATGCACCGGGCATCTGAACACATGTTAATACTGATCAACAACCTGCTGGACATCGCCAAAATCGAGGCCGGCAAAGTTGAACTTCAGCTTGAAAACCGTGATATCATCAAACTCATTCGGGAACAAATCGAAGAAATACGAACTGTTGCCAAACAAAAAGAAATTAAAATTGAATTTAAACCAAGTTACAGCGAATTGCTTGTCAAAATTGATAAAGAAAAAATGTGGCAAGCCGTCAGCAACTTATTAAGCAACGCTGTAAAATTCACCGATCGTGGTGGTCAAGTTCAGATATCAGTTTTCGGCAGCCAAGAAGAAATTCAAATATCGGTTGAAGACAGCGGCCGTGGTATTCCAAACGAAAAGATCGATCAGGTATTCAATAAATTCAGCGACCTGAGCCGTGTCGGTACGAACGGCGAACGCGGCACGGGCTTAGGAATGGCGATTACAAAAAAAATTATCGAATTACACGGCGGGCGCATCTGGGTCGAAAGTGAAAATGGAAAAGGCACTCGCTTTACTTTCACGTTACATTCACAGGAAAATCATGCCTCTTAAAACAATCAGTAAACAACTGCTCAGTAAAATCCCTCAATTTGATCCTGAACACAAGACCAAAGTATTATGCGTGGATGATGAACCATCGATTTTAAGCGTTATTCAACGCGGATTAAGCGACGATTATGAAATTTTTACTGCGCCCGGCGGTACGGAAGGATTAAAAATTCTGGAAGCTCATCGGGATATTATTGTGATCCTGTCCGATCAAAAAATGCAGGATATGAACGGCACCGATTTTCTTGAGAAGTCTCAAAAAATCGTTCCCGATGCTATCCGGATCATGGTTAGCGCGTATTCGGATGTTAGCGTGATGATGGATGCCATCAACAAAGGTTTTATTTATAAATTTATCCTGAAACCTTTCGATCTTGAAACGTTGCGGATCAATATCAAACGGGCCGCCGAGCATTATTTTCATAAAAAAGCATTTGAAATTGCTTACCAGGAACTCGAAAAAGCCCAGAACCAATTGATACAGGCTGAGAAAATGACGACGTTGGGAAAACTCATGAGCGCCGTCGGCCATGAACTGGGTAATCCGATTTCGAACATGCATCAGGCTTCAATCCTGGCCAAACATGAGTGGGCTCTTTTAAAAGTTTTGTTTGATCGCACGTTGAAGGCCGGTTCTTTCGAAGATTTGCAACGTATAACAGAATGGATTCATCAAAATAATCTTGAATTTTCGATCACGGAATTTGAATCCATTTTAAATACTATTCACAATGCTTCAGATCTGGCCCGTGATATTATTCAGGATATCAGAGGATTTTCAAGGCTGGATGATGCAGAGTGGACAAGCGTCAATATAATTGATCAGATCGAACGCGCTATTAATCTGCTCAAAAATAAATATAAATACGCCGTTCATTTCCATCGCGATTATCAGCCTGTTGCAACCATCAAAGGTTTGGCGGGACCGTTGACACAAGTAATGCTCAACCTGATTTACAATGCCGCTCAATCGATAAAAGACCAAGGCAATATTTGGATCAAAACATGGAATGAAAACGGTTCAGTCAAGATTTCCATCAAAGACGACGGAAGCGGAATTTCCGCTGAAAATCTGCCACGGATTTTTGAGAGCGGTTTTACGACCAAGAGCGAAGAAGAAGGCACCGGGTTGGGATTAACGATTAGTTATGGCATTATCGAAAAGCATAGTGGAACGATCGACGTATGGAGCGTGATCGGTAAAGGCTCGGAGTTCGTAATTACGATACCAAAAGAAAAATAAAAATTTTCCCGGACGCTTATTCTTTTTCTATTTTCTGCCTCAGAAAAGTCGTCATGACGTGATCTAAAATCATCTGAATATCTTCGACTGGTCCGTATTCGCCTTTTCCAGTAACAATATGCAAAACTACTTTCGATTGTTCCTTCATTTTGCCTCCGTCGAAGCCAATTAGTCCAACAGTGATTGCTCCTACCGAATTGGCATATTCGAATGCCTTAACTACATTCGGTGAGTTACCACTGGCTGAAATTCCAATGACGATATCTCCCGATTGCAAAAGGTTTTCCAATTGCGCAACAAAAATATTGTCGTATCCTATATCATTGCCCAGCGCGGTTAGCGTCGCTACGTTGTCGGTTAAACTCACAGCTCGGATAAATTTTTTGCCTTTAACTTTGGTTCCGTTGCACAAATCATTGGCCCAATGTGATGAACATGCAGCGCTACCGCCATTGCCAATTAAATAAACCGTGCGGCCGTCATTCCGAGCCTGATATAATAAATCAATGATTTCAGCAATTTTATTCGCATCTAAATGAGATAATAATTCGGACAAATATTTCAAATACCGCCGTACATAATCTACGGCGGTGTTTGATTCGGCAAAATTTTTCTGTAGCTGGTTCATTCAACTCCTATTTAATGAATAACATTTTTTTGCTAAAAACCCGTTTGTCGACTTGTAATCGATAAAAATAAATGCCCGAACTTACCGTCTTGCCGGTGTGATCCTGTCCGCTCCATTTAATTGCCTTAAAACCCGGTTCCTGAATGGAATTGACCAACGTCACAACTTCCTGCCCTAACGCATTAAATATCGCAAGCTTAATTTTAGCCCGCGTAATTAATTCATATTTAATCGTTGTTTCAGGATTAAAGGGATTAGGATAATTTTGATGCAAGAAAACCTGAGTTGGAATTTTTGGATGTTCCGGATCAACTGGCATTGCATCAACCATTATGGTATTGCCATTAGAAGCGGTATATAAGCCTTGTCCGCTTGTATTACCGGCAACGATATTTGAAACAACCGGGCTTCCCCCTGTTTCATAATAAATCGTTGCTACCGGATGATAACCTGGAGCAATTGTTTCATCATTTAATGAATATACTAAAACACGTGTGCTATTAAACGCCAACTGCATTGTTGAAGCTGAAACGCCGAGCTTGACAGAGACGATCGTTGCGTTATGAATATCAAATTGAATACCTCCTAAATCAACCGTGCTGCCGGAATAAATCACCATTGAATCAATCGACGACGCAGAGAAGTAAGTTTTAAGTAATCCGCCTTCTCCAAGGCTCCATTCAATAATCGTATTCAGATCGAAAAGATTGACTTCACCGTCACCATCATGCTCAGGATAAACGTCTGCAATTTTTTCTTTATTTTCCAATGAAGGCTGCGTGAATACCGGCAGCCCGACGATAATTCGGGCTGTTTCTTGTACGTCCAATACATTCACGGATTGATCTAAGTTAACATCCCCTCGGATAGCGGTTATAACTTTTCCCGGTACAACATAAACGGATGCAGGTTGATTATTTGTTCCGCTTGCCAAAATATTGTCGATCAATACATCAACAGTATCAAAAAGTTGTGATGCAGCATTTACAGAATAATAAAGCCTGCCAATTACGCCATCTCCGGATTCAATAGTTTTTTGACTTGATGAAAATACAATTGCTTTTTGGATGTCCTTGTTAAAAAGGATCTCCATTTCACCGGCACGATTAAGCAATTTGATCGAATCGATTTTCACAACATTGGGATCACTCATTAAGTTAAATTGCAGACCGCTTACTAATTTCGAATTCTCAAGGCTCATTTCCAACACTCCGGTTTGCCCGGGAAATGTAAAATTTTGATTGAGCGCCAGCGTCACTTCCTCTGTTACTTCCTGGATGGTCAGAAATTGATCAACTGCGACGTTAGTTCTCTTGGTGACAATTCCGGACGGCCATTCAATAATCAAAGAATCGACAACGATCGCATCGCCAAGACCGAAATTACCACTCAAATTATTTTGGCTGCGGTTGCCTGACAACACTTGAAGTTCTTGTAGTTGCCATTTTTGAATCCCATTGATGGTCGCTTTGACTCTTAGTTTAGCGCCTATAGCGGATTTATTAGATATTACTCCGACACATTTTATTTGCAGCCAATGATTAGAATTCCCTGAATTTTGAAATAGAGAATTTGCAACATTGCCGATATTACTCAAGAATATATCAGCGTCCCCATCATCATCGTAGTCACCCCAAATACATCCATATGTTGAATAAATCTCTGTCGTAAGTGGTGAATCCGATATTTGTGTAAACGTATCGTTTCCGTCATTTCTATACAAATAATTGGCATTGGCGCTGTTGCCTCCTCCGGACAAAAATACATCCAAATCCCCGTCGTTATCAAAATCAGCCCATGCCGCACCTGCATAAGCTCCGTGTTCAGTAACAAGCGCCAAGCTTGTAATTTTTGTAAATGTACCATTTCCATTATTACGGTACAAACAATTTGCACTTAAATGATTGACAACAAATAAATCCAAAAAACCGTCGTTATTGTAATCGATCCAGTTACAACTCTCAGAATTATCTGAATCCGTCACAATGGCACCCGTAGTAATTCTCGTAAAAGAACCGTTACCGTTGTTATGAAACAGAAAGTTACTCCCATACCAATTTGTAACATATAAATCGTCATTACCGTCATTATCATAGTCTCCCCAACAGCCAAAACGTGAATTGCCGACAGTGGTCACAATATCTCCGGAAGTTACCTTCACAAAAGCTCCGTTACCCTGATTCTGATATAACGCATTAGCCTGTCCGTATTGATTGGCAACGAAAAGATCTAAATCGCCATCATTGTCATAATCGGACCAACTTCCGGCAACTGCATTCATTATATCATTTACAACCGGTCCTTCAGTTATTTTTGTAAAATTCGAATTACCGTCATTACGGTATAAAAAATTCTTTTGATTATAATTAGCAACAAACAAATCAAAATCACCGTCATTGTCATAGTCAGCCCATGAACCGGCTTGCGATTTTCCCCCATCATTGACGATTATTTTGTCAGTAATTTTAAAAAATATTCCGCCACCGTCATTGCGATACATGCGATTGTTTTCGGATGAACCTTCCGTTCCGCAGGCAACAAATAAATCCAGGTCGCCGTCATTGTCAAAATCACACCACGATGCGCCGAGTGAGCTTCCGCTGTCGGCAGCTATAATTCCTTCAACTTTTATGAATTGGCTACCGACTGCTTGTTTGAATTTCTGTGAATAACCAATATTTTGAAAAAATAATATTGAAAAAAGAATGTACAGAAACGTACATGTCGCTGGTAAATACCGTTCCACTTTCATATGCCCTCCCGTTTCAGAGTTAATGACCTACGTAAATGATTTTACTGCCTTGCGGCTCAAAAGAAAATATTACCTCTTGCAAAAAACCCAATGCCTGGCGAAGTTCTTTTTGCTTGTTAGGTTCTGCAAAAAGCAAAATAAACCCGCCTCCACCTGCGCCTAAAAGCTTGCCGCCCAATGCTCCATTCTGCAATGCTAATGCATAAATTTTGTCGACATCAACATTGCTTATGGTTTCCGTCAAACTACGCTTCAATTGCCACGAAGCATCAAGCAGCTTTCCGATTTCACTAATATCTCGATCCGAGGTTAAAATCGAGCTTATTTCAAAAGCATAATCCCGCATTTGTTTTAAAAAATTAAATTTATTTACAGTTTGTTTTTTTTGTTCGTTTAAAATAGATGAGGCCGCTCTGGTCTGCCCTGTATAAAACATCAGTAAATGGGAATTAAATATTTGTTTCCTATCCGTTGAACAAATTACAGGGTCGACAAAAACAGTTTCATCTGAATTAAAGCGAATATTCTGTAATCCACCGAAAGCGGCAATGTATTGATCTTGTTTTCCAATCGGTTCGCGAAGAACTTCAATCTCAAGCTCACAAGCTTCTTTTGCCAGACGTTCGGCTGATATAAATTCACCTTTATACGCGTATAAAGCATGTAATAATCCTACTGTAAAACTGCTGGACGACCCAAGACCAGCTTGAGATGGAATATCGGCGACCGATACAATTTCCAATGCCTCCTTTAATCCTACTTTTTTCAACGCTTCGCGAACGATCGGATGATGAATCTGTTCCACTGAATCAACAATTTCGGTCTTGGAGTAACTCACTCGAATTGTGTGGTCAAACCGCTTGTTGACGGTTATATACATATATTTATTAATGGCCGTGCTGGTTACAGCCCCAAAATCATGCTGATAAAATTCCCGCAAGTCCGTTCCCCCACCTGAAAAACTAATTCTAAAAGGAGTCCTTGAAATAATCATTACATTATCGGATGGTTAGTGATATAATTTTCAAAAACACTTAATCGTTGTATGTTACCAATATCATAAAAACGCTGATTGGTGATATACGCAAAGAGTTTACGCTGTTCAACCAAGCTTGGAAAAATCTCCTCTTCCAATGATTTTTTTTTCTTATCCGGAATTAAGTCACAGACATTCTTATTAAAAATAGAAATACCGGCATCTACATAATTCAGATCATGGTCGTTTGAATTCTTTTTATACTTCAAAATAGTGTCCTGTGCATCAACAGCAATGTTACTTGTTACGTCCGTATTTTCTCGATTGTCATATACAACAACCATCCCTGCCATGCTTGAGTAATTGAAACTATTCTCAAGATTTTTCAGATCAATAGGTAGGAAGGAATCCCCATAAATCAGCATAAATACTTCTTGTAGTAATGATTGAGCGCCTTTTAATGCCCCACCAGTCCCCAGTGGCTCATTTTCAATGGAATAGGAAATATTCAATCCAAGATCGTCTCCATCTTTAAAATAGTCTTGGATATAGTGCCCCAAATACCCAATCAGAATTAATACATCGGTATAACCGAATTTTTGAAGGTATTTTAATTGATAGTATAAATAAGGCTTTCCACCCACCACAACCATTGGTTTAGGAATTTCATAAGTAAGAGGCCTTAAACGGGTACCCATTCCTCCGGCCATAATTACAATCTGCATCTGTAATCTCACAATTGCATTAATAAATCCTTTACTGCCACTCGAACCGCTTCGTCAGATGAATATTGTGCTCGCCACCCAAGTTTAGCCAATTTATCAGGAGAAAGTCTCACTTGCGGAACGTCACCCTGCCATCCGCGTTCACCGCCGGTATATCTTACATTGACATTCTTCAGCCCCATTTCTTCAATTACAGTTTTAGCAATAGTCGTAACATCGGTTGCGCCATCACATGCCAAATGAAAATAATTAATGTATTCTTTAGAATTGCGATGTCCATATAACATACCGCTGACGCATTCTGAAACATGCAAATACGGCTTGGCCTGTTTACCATCACCCAATACTTCAAGTTCGGTTGGATTAGTACGAAGTTTTTTAATGAAATCAACAAGCGCTCCATGAGTTCCGTTTCGTCCAACTATATTTCCAAATCTGAATATCCATGCTTTCATTCCATAATTATGGCAAAAAGCGCTGAGCATTCCTTCGCATGCCAATTTACTGGCCCCGTATAAAGATATTGGAAACAGTGGGCCGTCGTCTTCATAGCTCGGTAGTTTCTTAGCCTCACCATAGACCGCTGAAGTCGAAGCAAAAATAATTTGAGATATAGTATTCAGGCGCATCGTTTCCAGCACATTGTAGGTGGCCAATGTTCCTTGTTTCAGATCAACGTCAGTGTATTTTGCGCCAAAACTTATATCAGAATTAGCCGCCAAATGAAAAACTGTTTCATGTCCCTTAATCGCTTTTTGCAATTGATCGCTGTCAAGCAAATCAGCCTTGATGAAGCAGAACTGCCGGCTGCCAAAAAACTCTTTGATGAATTCTTCTTTGCCCAGGCTTAAATTATCATACACCGTTACACTATGGCCGTCACTGAGTAAATTTTTTACTAAATTACTACCGATAAAGCCTGCACCACCTGTTATAAAAAATTTTTTCATTTCAAAAATTTAGAATATTGAGTAATGACTTCGATTATTTTATTAGTATGTTTATCAATATTAAAATCGTTCACGATCTTTGTACGAGCATTCTGACTCATTCGTTCTCTTTCATCTGTATGACGGATCAGATATTCTATTCTGTTAGCCAAGGTTTCTGAATCACGCTCATGTACTAAATACCCGTTGACTCCATCATCGATAACTTCAGGAATACCGCCCGTATAAGTTGAGATTGCCGGTAAACCGCACGCCATACATTCTTTGAATACTTGAGGAATGCCTTCCCGGAGTCCATTGCTGGATGCAATGACGGATGGCAAAACAAAAACTGAACTTAAATTAAATGCTTCGGGAATATCTTCACGGGCAATTCTTCCCATAAAAACAACTACGTTATCAAGTTTATTGTTCTTTACAATTTCTTTTAATCGGTTGACTTCAGGGCCAGTTCCGTACATGTGCAGAATAAATTCTAAACCACGGCTTTTAAGAATTTTACAGGCTTCAAATAAATACCTCAACCCTTTGTGCTCGACTAATAATGCAAGAGACATGATTACAAAAACATCCTTACGAGGCTTATTGGAAGGCGAGAAAAAATTTATGTCCGTACCGGTATGATTAACAATAATTTTGTCACGAATGGCTTCACCATAACAATCAATCAAGAATTCTTTATTGTATTTCGAGATCGAAAAAATTTTGTTTGCCGTAAATAATTTTTCTTTCCGAAAATTATTTTTTAAAAAAATGTCGGCGGCATGAACGGTCAAATAGTATTCAACTTCAGAAATCTTTGAAAAATAAAAAACATAAGTGGCGGCATAACTTGCAAAATGGCAGTGAACTGTTTTCAAACCTTTGGATTTCAGAAAAAAAGCAAGTTGTGGAAAAAAGAAAAAAACCTTCCAATCTCTGAACTTAAATTCCCGGGGAGCACCCATCCCTAGCGTTCTAAATACAAGAAAACAAAACAGCGCACACATTTTGTGTGGAAGTACTAACCAGAAATAAAGATGATTAGCGATTACTTTGGGATTGATTAAAGATTCATGCAAAAAAGTAGTCTCTTCTGCAATGAGCATTAAG
The DNA here is from genome assembly GCA_019695335.1 of bacterium. Taxonomy (NCBI): domain Bacteria; species bacterium. Next base: position 40,416 of record JAIBAF010000023.1, on the reverse strand, counting down.
TCTTCGCCCAAAAAATCTTTTGAAAGATTTGAAGCTTTTCGAGGGCGAATGCAAACTGGAATAACTTTTACACCTTTTTTCTGGAGATGATAAATCTCTTCCATCATCCAAACATATAAATCTTCAAAAAGATATACTACGGTCATGCTCGAGATACTTTGTTTAACTTGTATGAGTATATTTTCCTAAGGATAGGCCCTTTCAACGCCCACCATAACTTTCTCGCAATGAAATGGAGAACTCCTTCCTGCACGGGAATATTTATTCTGGGTTTTGATACTTTAAGAATCAATTCATCATAATCTTCCTTCTGGAAAATATCATTTGTAACATATCGTTGAATGTATAACCCGGCCTGTCGACATAAAGCGGCAAAATCATCAATGGTAACTTCTTCATCAACAATTTGTAAAGCATCCGGTTGGTGTTCTCGCAAATATGCCAATGATCGTGGATTTGGAATATTAATTATGATCACGGTTGAGGAATGACAATGACTCCGAACAATATTAAAAAGATGGGTATGATGTTCTTTCGGAATGTGCTCCATGAAATCGAATAGAGTAATCACATCAAATACTTTATTCAGATTGAGCGTTAAAACATCTTGCGCTAAAAAATTACCACCTTTGACAACCGCCTTCGCAAAACGAATATTATTCTCGGATAAATCAATACCAGTCACTTTCGCGCCACATTCAAGAATTTTTTTAGACGTAATTCCCGTTCCGCAGCCAAGCTCAAGAACTTCCATACCCGGACGTACAAATTCTCTAATAAGCTTGTGGATATGAATATAACGGCGATTATATGTCAATCGATCATAGAGAATATGTGATTCTGTAAATTGTTCGTAAAAGTCTTTGACTTTACTTTCAGTTCTGTGCTCGGCCATAAAAAAGCTAGGTTTTGATATTCAATATGGTGGTTTTACAGAAATTTAAAATATCGTGGATTCTTGAAATAATACCTAAAAAGCTAAAACGAATGAGTTTATGAATAACGACTACATGAATAAATGTGGCAACAATTGTAGAGAACAAAACAGCCAACGCAGCGCCTTTGGCTTGATAACTTGGTATCAATATAAAATAGAACAGCAAAGACAAGCCAATATATGCACTATTGATCATTAGTGCAATCTTCATTTTGTCAATTCCAACATAGTAACTCCCTGCAACCGACGTCCAAGGAACTATCAGCGCATGAAAACTGAAAATGTATAAAATAGAAATGCCTTCTTGATATTTCAGTCCAAACATTATCCCAAAAAGAACATCCGCAAAGAATAAATAAATGAAAAAAACCGGCAGCAAGGCAATTGAAGAAAAGCAAACAGCTTTTTCAAATACTTGCCTCAAAGTGATATAGTCCAGCTGAGTATGAAGTTTTGAAACGGTAGGAATTAACAATCCTTGTACAATTTGTGCAAAAACATCAAAAACACGATAAAATATCCTCGCGACATTATAGATATTGACTTGAAATGGTGTTGAAAAAAACGCAATTAAGTAATTATCTAAATATCCAAAAATAAAAAATGAACTGGTATTCGCAGTACCATAAGTCCCAAATGAGAGCATTTGTCTCCATTGGTCGACAGACTGGCGTAAACTAAATTTAAACGTATTCCATCCGTATACAACGCTCACAATTGTAGCAACGATAGACGATAAACCGATATTCATAAATACATCTTCCGCATTATACTCATATGAAACAAAAATCCATAAAAAAAGCCAGCTCAATGATATGACGGAAAATACTAAGTTAGTTAAGAAAATCTCTTTCAGGCGGTAAGTGGATTGAAATATATATTGGAAAATAAGCCTCAATGAAAAAGCGAGAAAAAACCATGGAATATACCATACTCGTTTTCCTAATCCGTCCAATTTAAACCACTGATCAATCCACGGCGTAGATGCCAGGCACATTATCGTTAATAGCAATGCGGCCAGCGAATACATAATAATACCAATCGAAATAAAAGAAGCGACATCTTTATTCCCTGCAGCATACTTCATCATCGGCTGTAAGGCAAAACTGCTGCATAAAGCAACAAGAAACATAAATAATGATTGATACACCAATACATAATAGGTGTATTCGGCTGTCGGCAAATGGCGGATCAGGATTAGATTAAATAATAAACCATACAGCGCAAACAGTCCTCTGTCGAGGGTTAGCCAAATACTTTTATCGATATGCGCACTGAATTTCATATAAACGTTTCATTTTAAAAAGCGCGTGAAAATAATCATTCAGGCGACAAAATGCATTAAAAAAAGATTGTCATGTTGTCCTTGTATCCTTCCTTGATGCTTACATTTTTTTGCCGTATCATTACACAGTAGTTTTTTGAATTACCATTTCCTTTCTTTGAACCAAACCTTTCGAAACGACGTTGACGTGATGTTGCAGCGTCCGGCTTTATCCCGGCCGCAACGTGTTTGTGTAATTCTGGCAGCCGCCAATGCATTGTTGCGGGATTACGAAACCAATGAATGTATTGCATTAGGAATCGCCGAGTCTGTTCCGGTACTTCAATTAAAGGAAGTTATTCTTCAAAATTATTTGTTTTGCGGATTTCCCAATGCCATTGAAGGTTTGCTGGTATTGCAAAAACAAGCCCATCTTCATGGAATATCCAACGAAGATTTTCAAGATCACCGTAGTAACGATGCAATTCAAAATGACGGTGAACGCCTTTGCAAAGAGGTTTACAGAAAAAATTTCGATAAACTAATGAGCAACATGCAATCGCTCAGCATGGACCTGCATCAATGGATGATTCGCGAAGGTTACGGAAAAGTCCTGAGCCGTCCGGTGTTGTCGGCCCTTGATCGTGAATTATGCATCGTATCGACGTTGGCTGTACTTGGGCGCACACGGCAACTGATCTCGCATCTGAAAGGCGCTTTTCATCTCGGAGCCGGCATTGAAGCAATTCGTGAAACCATTTTTTCGTTACGCTTATTCATCTCTCAAGAACATATCGACCATGCGATGAGCCTCATGAAAGATACTCTGGAATAAAATGGAACCGATCGTTCAACAATATCCTTCTCTCAATCCGCATCCCTCACTGGTCGGTCGAACTATTCTTGTTGTCGACGACGATGCGGTAGTCCTTAACACGATCAAAATGATGCTTCAATCGGCGGATATCAATTGCATATTGGCGACCGACGGGCAAGAAGCTTTGGCAGCAGTTATTCAACAAAAACCGGATGTGATTCTTCTTGATTACATGATGCCTGGAATCAACGGCGCGGAAGTATACAAAAAGCTCCTTACCGATGGATCGTATATTTCCGTTCGCGATACGCCGGTTATTATGCTGACGGCTAAAACAGACAACTACAAAGAGCAGCAGGAATTGCTCAAAATGGGGCTCAGCGCATATCTGCTCAAACCGTTCGGGCATAAGGAACTGATCAATGTCATTATCAACGTTCTGACGCTCAACGATGTCAAAATAGAAAATCAAAAGCTCCAGGTACAACTTCAGGATATTAAAAATTATCTTCAATCCGTTTTCGACAGCATTACCGATCCGATCAGTGTTCAAAATGTTCACTTCCAGATTCAACGATTTAATCACGCGGCCGCGCGAGCCTTTCCATCTTTGACCACCGGAATTAAAAGTTTTGAATCGGAATCGCCAGTACCGTTACATTGCCATCAATTATTTTTTAATCATGAAAAAATCTGTGACAATTGCCCGGCATCGGAAACGCTTGCAACCGGTCAATCCAAACTAGCAGAAATCCAGCATGACAACCGGTTTTACCAAATCAGCACATATCCTGTTCACGACCGTCAAGGCCGGGTTATTTCTTTCGTGGAATCCATCAAGGATATTACCGAAAAGAAAATGCTGGAGAATCAATTAATTGAATCGTCGAAACTGGCCAGCATCGGCACTCTTGCAGCAGGTGTGGCTCATGAAATCAATAATCCTTTATGCATTATCCTTGGATTCACTCAGTCATTGCTGACTGAAATCGGTACCCACGATCCCGTCCGGAAGGAATTGGAAATCATTGAACATGAGACGGCACGTTGCGGCAAAGTGGTTCAGGATTTACTCGCATACGCCCGACCCGGTGAACTCGTTCGCTCCTTAACCAGTGTAATCGAACTGATGCAAGGCAGTATCGGGCTGATCCGCCATTTACTCAAAAAAAATAAAATTGTGCTGACGGAATCTTATGAATCTAATATTCCGGACTCGTGGATGGATGCTCCGAAAATGCGTCAGGTTTTTATCAATATGCTCCTCAATGCCATACAAGCGATGCCTGACGGCGGCACTATTGACGTAACTATAAATTACGACTCCGACAATATTAATATCCGGTTTACTGATACCGGCGCCGGAATTCCCGGTGAAAAAATTCCGTTCATTTTCGATCCGTTTTTCACAACCAAAAAGGGACAAGGTTCTGGCTTAGGTCTTTCGATCTGTAAAGCGATTATTCATGAACACCAGGGGACAATCAGTGTTCAAAGCCACCTTGGCAAAGGAACACAGTTTTTGATAATATTACCGGTATTGCAAAACTAAGAGGTAACATTGACTGCTAAAATTCTGGTCGTTGACGACGAAAAAAATATTCTCGCATTATTTAAAAAAATTATTACGCCTTCGGCATTAAATGACGCGCATTATGACGGATCCGTCGAAGTACTCACGGCGATGAACGGTGAAATGGCGTGGGAAATGATCCAGGCTCAGGATTTCGATCTTATCATTTCCGATCTGGCCATGGGAGATATGAACGGAATTGAATTACTTAGGCAAGCTAAATCGGTAAAACCCGAAACGCCTTTTATGATACTGACGGGCGTCGGCACAATCGAAGATGCAGTCAAAGCGATTAAATTAGGCGCTTATGATTATATTACGAAACCTTTTCAACGCGATGAATTACTGATCACTTTACGTAAAGCGCTTGAATACCATCGGCTCAATTCTGAAGTCAAAGCGCTGCGTGAAAAACTCAGCGAAAAAGACGGTGTCGGTTTTAATCGTATCATCGGTAAAAGCAAAAGTATTACTAAGATTTTTGATTTGATCCGCGTCGTTGCGAAAAGCGATTCGACCGTATTGGTTGAAGGCGAGAGCGGCACCGGAAAAGAACTCATCGCAAAGGCAATTCATCAGGAAAGTTCACGGCGGAGCCAGCCGTTTATCGCAATCAATTGCGGTGCGATTCCGGAAACCCTGCTTGAAAGCGAATTATTCGGTCACGTCCGAGGCGCATTCACCGGTGCGATCAGCGATAAAAAAGGAATCTTTAAGGAAGCGGATAACGGAACTTTATTTTTAGATGAAATCGGTGACGTAAGTTTGCCCATTCAAGCTAAATTGCTTAGAGCATTGCAGGAACGAGAAATCCGCCCTGTCGGCAGTAATACCGGCGTACATTTCAATGTTCGCATTATCGCGGCAACAAACAAACCCATCCAGCAGATGATTACTGAAAATCTATTTCGTGAAGATTTGTATTATCGTCTTGCGGTCATTACGCTGAATGTTCCGCCCTTGCGCGACCGGAAAGAGGATATTCCTCTTTTAGTCAATTATTTTTTAGATAAATATAATCGTCTCAACGATAAACATATTCACAGCGTAAATGAAACTGCGATGGCTCAATTGCTCGAACACGATTGGCCGGGCAATATTCGTGAACTCGAAAATGTGATTGAACGTTCGGTTGTTATTTCGTCTGGCAACGCGATCGATCCCAATACACTCCCAAAAAATATCGTCAAGATCGGACGCGTCAGCCGGCAGGAAGTTGGTTTTCATCAATCGGAAAACCGGAGCTGGGATCAGTCTCTTAAACAAACCGAACTTATTCACGACCTATTGAAGCAAAACCATACTCTGAAAGACATTGTTGAATTGGCCGTTTGCGATATCGAAAAAATCGCCATTATCAAAGCATTGTCCGATGTGACCGGCAATCGCGCCGAGGCTGCACGTAAGTTGGGAATAAGCCGCCCTGCTTTATATAAAAAAATGAAAGAGTATAATATCGATTAAGGCTATACAATGATCATTGGAATTGGAACAGACATTATTGAAATCGAACGGATCGCGAAAAGCCATCGCCAATATGGTGATAAATTTCTTACGAGAATTTTCACTCAGGAAGAAATCCGGTACGCGATGGCTAAAAAAAATCCGTACCCGTCGTTAGCGGTACGATTTGCGGCAAAAGAAGCATTAATTAAGGCTACTCGTGAAGGAAAATTCCACAATTTCGATTGGTTAGAAGCGGCGATCGATACGCAAACCAACGGTGTTCCGCATTTTCGTTTCCAAAACACTCTCGCCCGTTTTCTTGAAAAAGCTACTGTTCACGTATCACTCTCTCATTCACAACATTATGCAACGGCAACCGTCGTTATTGAAAAGCCCTGATCAACTCTATTTAAGTAGAAATGCAGTAGCAATACCGAGATAAATCATAATCCCCAAGGTATCGTTTGTCATTGTTACAAACGGACCTGCGGCTAACGCCGGATCGACTTGCATGCGCTTGAGTAACAGTGGAAATAACGTCCCATTGAACGCCGCAAAAAAAATCACGCAAATCAATGCAATGCCGACAACCAGCGCAATATGAAAATCACCAATCCAAATGGAAACGACTCCGGCAAGTAACGCTCCGAGGATTAGCCCGTTAATTGATGCGACTCGGATTTCTTTGAGCAACTGGCGTTGTAAGTCGAGAAGTCCGATTTCTCCGGTCGCCAATCCACGGATAACAATAGACGAACACTGGATGGCAATATTACCTGCCATCGCCATAATGATCGGCACAAAAAACGCCAGCGCTAAAATCTGGTTGAGCGAACTTTCAAAACGGCTTAGCACGAAAGCTGCGACTAATTCTCCCGCTAATGCCGTCATGAGCCAAGGCAGGCGCGAGCGCGATATACGGAACGTCGACGTTTCCGTAACTTCTTCATCGACGGATCCTGCCATTTTGGACACGTCTTCCGACGCTTCCTGTTCAATAACGTCTACAATGTCGTCAATCGTAATTCTTCCAACTAACTTACCTGATAACGTCACAACCGGCAAAGTAACCAGGTCATATTTTTTGAATAATTTGGCAACTTCTTCCTGATCCAAATCGGTTTTGGCAAAAATTACATCCGGATTCATCACTTCCGAAACTAATTTGTTGGGCGCGACGACGAGGAGTGTTTCCGTTGAAACAGTACCTACCAGATTTCCATGCGTATTAACGACATAAATATCGTAAATCTTCTGAACTTCGGTAGATTTTTGACGGATTTCTTCGATCGCTTCGGCAATGGTCTCGGTATCATATACGTCGACAAATTCTAACTGCATCAGACCGCCGGCCGAATCCTCGTCGTATTTAAGAAGTTGCTGAACTTCCTGCGACTCTTCGTAGTCCAACTGACTTAAAACGATCTGCTGGGTCTCACCGTCCAGTTCTTGAACAATATTCGCCGCATCATCCGATTGCATTTCCTCGATGATGTCTGAAATTTGTTCTTCATCAAGATTCTCTAAAATATCTTCGCGCGAAGCCTGGTCGAGTTCAAGAATTACCTGCGAGGCTTTTTCCGTACCCAGAATCTGGAAAACGTAGTTACGTTCCTCTTCATCGAGGTGATCGAGAATCTCGGAAATATCCACCGGATGCAGATCTTCAAGGATATTTTTCAACAAATACTCGGCTTTCGAATCGACGAGATCCTTGATATCGCTGATAAATTCCTTGTCAATTTCGATTTCAGATTTAGATCGCACGTCTGGTTCCTTAAGAAGCGATGGTATTACTCAATTCTACAAATTCACGAACGGATAATGTTTCAGGGCGCCGTTCGAAATCAAAGTGAATCGCCTTATTCTGAATTAACTCAGCCAGAGAATTACGCATCATTTTTCTGCGTTGATTGAAACTCTGCCGGACTACAGTCCTGAAAATTTCGTAGTTGGAAACCTCAACGACAAACGGCCTGAACTTCATTTGGACAATGGACGAATAGACTTTAGGCCTCGGAAAAAACGCCGTTGGCGGTACGTCAAATAATTTTTTACAATCAGCATGGAACTGGCAAAAGACTGATAAAATCCCATAAACTTTGGACGACGGCGCGGCAACAATTCTTTGCGCCACTTCCTTCTGAATCATCATCGTAAACGTTTCAATATGATCGCGTTTATCGATTATTTTAAAAATAATAGGACTGGTAATGTGATACGGAAGATTACCAATGACTTTGAAATTCGGTGCATCGATTCGATCCCAATCGAACTCCAGGACATTATCTTGAATCAACCGGAACGTTTCTTTCGATCCGAATTTTTCATTCAAAGTCGGGATGAGTTGCGTATCATATTCGATTCCATACAATCGGCTGGCTTTTTCAATCAGCATTTCAGTCAACGCACCTTGTCCGCAACCTATTTCTACTACCGTATCTCCTGCATGAATTCCAGACGATGTTACAATTTTTTTGACAATATTTTTATCAATCAAAAAATTCTGGCTCAAGCGTTTTTTGGGAAGCGAAGGTGCTGCCACAGTGTAAAATTTTATGTCATTGAAGGATCGTAAAGCGCCGCTCAAGGTAAAAAATTGGCAAAGGATATTCAAGCCAATTTTGGCATAATGGCGGCCTACGATCCGCAATCCAAATCTTTTCTGTTGTGTTTTAACTACGCAAAAAAAGCTTGCCATTGAGCAAGTTGACTCCTATATTTCGAACGTTCGTTCGAATTTACCAGAACCACAATTTTTATGTTTAATGCTTTAGACCATAGCGCAGAAAACAACGTTGCCACTGACCGATATCATCTCAAATTGAGAGATCTGCTGGAGCAATGTGCAGCGCTTTTCGCCAAGAATGGCTATCACAATACATCTATTCGCGACATTGCCCGGGAAATGAATACCAGCCTTGCCGGCTTGTATTATTATTTCAAAACCAAAGAAGAACTGCTCTTTTTGATTTCACGGTATTCGTTTGATACGGTCATGGGTTCGCTTGCCGAAAAACTTGAACACGAAGCAAGTTCCAGAGAAAAGCTGAAAATCCTCGTACAAAATCATTTGCAATATTTTGTTACGCACCTGGATGCCATGAAAGTGCTGGCGCATGAATCCGATTCGCTTACCGGCGAATACTACATTCTGATCAACGACAAAAAACGGCAATACTTAGATATTCTTGAAAGATTATTACTCGACATTCAGCGGGAAGAATACAATCAGAAAAATCTGAAACTCAATCAACCTATCAAAATCGCAGCATTGTCACTTTTTGGTATGATGAACTGGACGTATACATGGTACAATCCTGACAAACGCGAACACAGTCCGGCTAATATTGCCAAAATATCTGAACAAATGGTTGAGATATTTTTAAACGGTTTTGTCAATGTTTGAAGTATTACTATATCACTAAAACCAAAGGAAGCAGCTATGTTAAAAGCTCAGGTCTCGACGTTTGACGACTGGGTGGACTTATTCCAAGAATGGAAAAAGGATATCGGGTTCGACGAAAAAACTTTCAAGCGTTTTCTTCCTACCTACCTGCTGGAACCGAAATACGAGCATTGCAAATACAATGAAATCCAATTTGGCGACTTTCGCGGTGATAGAAAATGGGAGCGTGTTTTGGATATTCCCAATCAAAATATCCGCGACGCTTTGCAACAGTTGATCGTATTTCAGGGCGATACGGAATTTGCCTCCGTCGAGCAACAGCGTTATCTCGTCGACCGTGCTCCGAGCGATTACGACACTTACGCCCTCATGCGGATCAATGCTGAAGAAATGCGTCATGGCTGGCAGATGAGCCATATCCTTGTAACACATTTCGGTGAAGGCGGACGAAAAGAAGCCATGAAACTGCTTGATCGTCGCGCCTATGAACAAAAACGCCTGCTTGGCTCCTTCAATGAAGTGATGGACAATTGGCTCGATATGTATACGTATACCGAATTCATTGATCGCGATGGAAAATTCCAGCTCAAAATGCTAAGCCATTCTGCATTTATGCCGCTGGCCATGAGCATGGGACCCATGCTCAAGGAAGAAGCCTTCCATTTGGGGACAGGCAATAATGGATTGAAACGTATTTTGAAGGCCGGAAAAATTCCTGTCGAAATCATTCAAAAATATTTCAATAAATGGGTACCGACCGCGTACGATCTTTTCGGCAATGACGGCTCTTCCAATGCGCATTGGGCTTACGTCTGGGGACTCAAAGGTCGGTTCAATGAAGACGAAACGGATGAAGAAGCGAAGAAAGAAGAATTAAATCAGATGGCACGCAGCCTCTATATTGCCGAGATTGCCAAACTCATCGAGGACATGAACATGTTGATCCCCAGAGACCAACAAAAACTGATCGTGCCTGATGTGAAATTTAACCGGAGTATCGGTCTGTATGCTCATCAGCCATACAGCGTAGATGGCAAAATGCTGACGCCGGAACAATGCGAGAAACACAAAGCGGAAGTTCTTCCGTCACAAAAAGACAAAGATTTCCTGAAAGATATTTTCAAGGAAAATGACTGGATTGAATTTAAGCCGCTTAAACAAATGGATTAATGACTGAAAAGCCCGGTTAAAAGCCGGGCTTTTTTGTTTGATTCCTCCCTCGTTTCCATCATAATTAACATTTTTTCCACTTTTTAACTTGAAATATGATCAGAGGCACCTTATATTGATTTAGTGCTCTTCTTTTGGTTCCCCATTAATTACTTATATTAATATAAACAAAGACTTAATTGCACTAAATATGAGGTGTGAATGGTCCTTGTTACGAAACTAATTTACTTTTTTAACCCCTTCATAGTTCTCCTTGCTTTTTTTATCAGCGGGAGTAGTGTCGCTCAGTTGAAGTTGGAACTGAATTTTGGCGACACGGATAACTATTCTTTTTACAAAGATGATTCGTCAGGGGAATGGATCCAGGAAGTAATCAGCAAAGATTATTTACAGAAAGGTAATTTTGAAATTGCCCGGTTTATGAAACCAAGCCCGGCAGGTGGTAATTACCTTTTACTTGATGGCATCGGTCATTTCTTAAAATTGCCCGCTAACGCCGACATTAATCTTAACGGTCACGTTGCTTATACGGTGTCGATGTGGTTGTATCTTTATTCAACCAATGTGAATGGCGAAATTATTAACGCCGACAACGGATTTGTATCTGGCTACAGATTTTTCATCGAAAATAATATTCCAAAACTTGAAATCCGCGAGGGTCACAGCGAAATATTTTCATCCGATACAACTTTGGACGCGAGCCGCTGGGTTCACCTTGGCGCATACTGCGATGGGGCGCATGACAGTATTACTTTTTATGTTAATGGACGAATCGTAAAGCAATTACCCTTCACTAAAATCACGCAGGTTAATACAGGCGCTACAAGTTATATCGGCGCTCTGACCAAATCGTCAGTACCCAATTTTCTCAAAGCCAATCTGGATCAAGTGCGCTTTTTTGCCGGAGAGGATACTATCTTCAACTCGGTGCAAAAAATTGCTCAGAGACAAAACAGCCGCAGCAGCAAAAAAGTCAAAACTGTCGGCCCTGAAACGTTTTCGCTCGAACAAAATTATCCTAATCCTTTTAATCTCTCAACAACCATCAAATTTGAATTGCGTCAATCAGGTTTTGTAGAGCTTCGAGTATATGATCTTCTCGGTAATAACATTCGAACTTTATATGAAGGCGAAAAAGAAGTGGGCGTTCACGAATTCACATGGGACGGAATGGACTATAAAAATGCCGTTGTGCCGAGTGGAATTTACTTTGTAAGACTTGCTTTCGATGGATCAGTTTTGACCAAAAAAATGGTGCTGGTCAAGTAGCTTTAACCTCACTCACTTTTAGTAAACTTATATCCCACACCGCGAATTGAATGAATAAATCGGGGTTCTTTCGGATTCGGTTCGAAATAACTGCGTAATTTTACAATAAAATTATCGATCGTACGTGTAGACGGCAACGTTTCATAACCCCAAACTTTAGACAAAATCTCGTCGCGAGTCACAACCTGTCCTTCATTCTCGATCAACAGCTTCATCAACAAACATTCTTTCTTGGTAAGCGGAATTTTCTGTCCATTGGCTGTCGCTTCATAGTTTTCAAAATCGATCGTCGCCAGCCCGAAATGATAGTGATTGGGCAATTCCGCACTCACGATCGGAGTCCGTTGACTGCGGCGAATGAGCGCTTTCACACGGAGTAGAAATTCGTCCAGATTAAATGGTTTACCTAAATAATCGTCTCCACCGATCTGAAAGCCTTCAATCCGATCCCGTTCTTGATTCTTGGCCGTCAGAAATAGAATCGGCGTCTGTACATCTTCCTGACGAATGGTTTTGCATACGTCAAAGCCGCTCAAACGCGGCAACATGACATCCAGCACGATCAAATCAAATTGGTTATCTCCCCACTCTTTAAGAGCTTTTTCTCCGGTTTCGGCCCACACAACATCGTATTCATGTTCAAGGTTGAATACCAACGATTCAGCTATATTTTTTTCATCTTCGACTAACAGGATTTTTTGCAACATATAAAAATTATTCCTTGGTTTCATTAAACAACGGGAAAGTCACAGTAAAAGTTGTACCTTGATTCAATCCATCGCTATGAACGCGGATATCACCTTTATGACGCGTAACAATTTTTTTGACAATAAATAAGCCGATGCCGGTGCCCTTAGTATTGCGGGTCATTTCATTGCCAACACGATAAAATTTCTGAAAAATCCACTCCATTTCTTTTTTTTCAATTCCGACGCCATTATCACGAATTTCAAAAACCGCTTGACGCTGAAGGGTGTATAATTTTATCGAAATTTTTTTGGGAGTCACCGAATATTTGACGGCATTCTCTATCAGGTTATCAAAGACCGAGTAAATAGCATGCTGATCGCCTTTGATTACAACGGAAGAATGAATATCGGTATCAAGTTGCACCGTTTCTTCATTAGCATAATGTTCGATTTTTTTTAGCGATTGCTGAGCAACTTCCGACAAGTCCAACGGTTTCATGACATATTGATAGTCATCGCGATCAAGCCGTGCAGCTTCCAAAACATTTTCAACTAATTTTTCGAGTCGCTCAACGTCGTGGAGAGAATGTATCAAAAAGTTTTTTCGTTTCTCCAGCGGAACCTCGCGTGACGACAATGTTTGAATATACAATTTCAACGAGGCTAGCGGCGATTTGAATTCATGCGTCACGCTCAGAATAAAATTTTTCTGATAGGATTGCAGTAATACCTCTCTCCTGAAAGCGAGAAACATCAGATAAATTCCAACCAGCAAAAGGATGCAGAAAAAAACACCCTCCGAAACAAACATAGCTGTTTTGCGATCTGAACGACTATCTAAATTACTCAGAACATCGGATTTGACTTTAATGTCGACTGGAAGAATCAACCACGGTGAAGGCCCGGATATAAATTGACCGCTAGTGTAATCATGCGTCGGACCGACTAGATAAGTCTCATCGCCCCGGCCCAAAAATTCCTGAATAAGATCCCAGTTTACAACAGTACGATAAACTCTGTCGTCAAAATCTTTATAATAAATTACGCCGTTGGTTACATAAAATGAATTCCATTGGCCATTCAAAAAAATCGGAGGCATGGCCGGAGTACCACTGATTTCTTCAATCGGAACGTGGCGTGCAATGATAGGACTGCCAAAAAAACCATGCCGTATATTTTGAATCACCAAACTGCCGTACGCCTGATTAATTTCCGTCAGCGTCTGACGGCCTCGAATTTGTAATATGTTTTCATGAAGACCGTGCAAGACATTATTCTGCTGAATCTGGAAATACATCCACCAACCGATCTGTGCAGTCAGCAATACAACAATGATACAAAAAATTACAAGCGGTTTTTTTGACGATTGTGCTCCACGCTTGAAAAAATTTTTAATACTCAATCTTGCTCCTATTTTCCGGCTTTCTCAGTCATAAGCGCTTCGTAAGCTTCTTTGATTTCTTTAAACCGATTATCCCCGGCAATGCCCAGTTCATCAGCAACATTCATATCGGGATGATAAATCATACTGAGTTTTCGATAAACCGATTTAATCTGTTCAACGGTCGCATCTTCTTTCACTCCCAAAATTTCATAGAAAGTTTTCTTACGGCCGGATCGTGGCACTGTTTCTTCGGAAGAGCCGATACGTAGAACTTCCTCGATAAAATCTTTGATCTGCACAATTTGCGGTTTCACTTCGTCGATGGTAATTTGGCCATTTTTAAAACCGGTTTTGAGTAATTCCAGCTCGGCTTTGAAATCGATAACGGCCATAATGATATCGGCGCTGGTATTACTGGCCAGTGCCGCGATAGTCAATTCTTCCGATTGTTCAATCAGCTTCAGAACTTCGGATTCACTCTCTTTATGATAATCATCTTTGAACTGACGAATAGAGTTCTGAATATCTTCGGCAATTTCTTTGGCTAGTACAAATTGCTGATGAAGCAACGCATCCTGCGCGCGTTCTAGGTAAAAAGCCAATTCCTTTGCGCCGTCGGCGAACTTTACAAAAATATCACTTTCCCGGAAACTACGCATTTCAGCTTCGGCATTGCTGACCTCAAAGAGAGCATCTTTACGAATTTGTTTATACCGGTCGGCTGCTTCACGGGCGCGGTTGGAAAGCCGGACGGTTTCACTGCAATGACGATCGCACATTTCATAATCTTTATGTTCAAATGACGTTTGTGCTTCTTTAAATTGATCGACGGCCAACTTCATGTCATCAGGCGCATGCTTATCACTTTCAGCTCCACGGGCCAACTCCACGTGTTCCTCCGCATCATCCAGCCACCACTTCGCCTGACGCCGTAATTCGCTGATTTGAATTCGTTTACGCGCCCAAAATCCCAGCCCAAATGTCCCTGCAATAGCCAGCCCAAGCACGCCAAAAAATTTGATTTGATCCAACCGTGACTGTTCGTCGATCCGATCTTTGAGTTCTTTGCCTTCACTGCTCTCGGGATCGTATGTAAACGCCATCCGCAAAAAATTATTTGCCAGATTAATATTATCGTTTTCAAATTCATCCCGGGCCTGGATGATATAATGACCGGCCAATTCGCTCCCGGATTTTTTAAGAAGCGTCTTACCTTCCTGATCATCCTTGTCGATGCTGACAATCTCCTGCGCCGACTGATAAGCAAGATACCAGTTGCCACGGGCAAGTTCTTTCGTCGCCTGCGTTTTTAAATAATCCGTTCGCTGTTTATTCTGACTTTTTACGAAATCATAATCCGCACCAATCGATAATTTTTTTTCGCCGGCAACGTATAATGCCGAACTCGTATCGATTCGAAAATCGTTTTGCAGTTCATTGACAAATTTGGGATCGAAACTCACATCGGTTGAGGAAGGGCTTATGTTGACATAATTATTATCTTTGTTCGACCAAAGATTATTATACGATAATTGAATGTCGCGGGTATTGACTACGCCAATTCCAAATTTATTTTTGACGATGTTATTATTGATCAGCGTCATTGAAGCGGTGTTGCTGATGAAAATACCATAGCCGAACGTATCGTTGCTATCTTTACCGTTTTTCAGGATGGTATTATTTTTTAAAATCGGGCTTGCATTACCGGTAACGTGAATTCCATTTTTGCCATTATCATAGATATAATTACCTGTAATTCTGTTGACAGAATTTTTGTCCAGAATAATTCCATGTCCCGCATTATTCCTGATTATGTTATGTTCAACTGAGGAACTGGCGTAAGCGATGAATTGAATACCGTCTCCTCCGTTATTAAAAATCAGTCCACCTGAAACGGTTCCAGTACTGCGTTTGTCAATTCTGACCCCTGAGACGGAGTTACTGGCAAATGTACATTGACGCATTTGAACGGAACTATTCGATGAAATGTCCGCGCCATAAGTCCCGAAACGGAATGAACATTTTTCAATTGTAAATGTGGAATACCGTGCCGTAAAAACAGGGAGGGCTGTCGGTTTACTAAATTCAAACGATAAGTCAGTCATCAAACCGCCGCTGAGATTATAGGCCTGTAAAACAGGTTGATCCCCATCAGATATGATAATCGTTTTGCCGACGCCTTCTCCGTCAATATTCACAAAGCTTTTCAGCATCAATGCTTCATGGTAAATACCGCTTTTGATCTTGATGCGTGAATTGAATTCGGCAAAATCAATGGCTTCCTGAATTGACGAAAATTGCCCTGAACCGTCCAATGCAACGGTTATGATTTTATCCGAACTTCGTACTGAGCGGGTTTTTCTTTTTTGGCCGAAGAGTGTACCAAAAAAAAAGAGGGAGCATACCATCCAAACCAGTATTGCTCTAAATAAGTAGAAATTTCGTAAATCTAATGGCATGCGATTAATTGGCGGTTCAGTTTTTTAGAATGTAGTTAACGCCGCCTAAATTCACAAACCAATTTTTCCCTATCGACCTAAATTATAACGTCCTTCCAACGGTCCGTTTTCAAGATTCAGCACGCCGCGCGGGCACACGGCTGAACAAATACCGCAACCAACACACGAAGCGCGAATAATATTTTGACCTTTCATGGCATACGCCCGCACATCAATACCCATCTCACAATACGTTGAACAATTACCACAACTGATGCACTGACCGCCATTGGACGTTATTCGAAAACGAGACCAGTATTTTTGTATCAAGCCTAATACGGCGGCCATCGGACATCCGAAACGGCACCACACGCGGCTACCCATCAATGGGTAAAAACCGACTCCGATGACGCCCGAAAATAAAGCTCCGATGTAAAAGCCGTAAGCGCTTGAAAAAGTTTGTGACCATGAACCAAACATCGCACCCTGAGTTACAGAATTAATCCACAGTAATAAAGTCGTTATCACGACAAAAACTAAAATACTGTAGATCAGATACCGTTCAATTTTCCACGACATCAGCGATTTATTGGACAGTTGGCGATACGGATCGCCCAACGTTTCGGCTAATCCTCCGCAGCCGCACACCCATGAACAATACCAACGTTTGCCGAAGAAATAAGTCAGCACTGGCGTTGCAACAAATGACATTATCGCGCCCCAAAATATCATGAACGTGCCCAATCCTCCGGGCTGACTCATAAGCCAGTGAACGTCGTTGGGAAATAAATACGAATATTTCAACGGCCAAAAATACGTAAAATAAAATTCAGGTTGATTAAAAAGCTGCAATAAACCCGGAATCAGAAATGAAAATCCAAGTTGAAAAAACATAACCGAACACGTCCGGATAATTTGGTACCGGCTGTGTCGATTTTTGACGATCATGCGTATTCCCATGACGATAACCGCCAACGTATAATAGAAACCATACAAAAACCATTGATCAGCCGCTTTACCACGTACAATAAAGCTTAACCAATCGGTCGTACGAATCAAATTTTCCAAATATTGTGGAAACCAGTACAGAATGACATAAAATCCCGTAAAAAAAACGGCCGCAGCCCAACCCAACAGTCCGCGCGACGTCGCCGACAAAAAAAATAAACGATTGTGCTTAATCCCTGCCGGCGATTCCTTCAATTGCGGCAAAATAAATACGAGCGCTCCGGCTATAATCAATCCGGCACTCAAAAGAAAAAACATAACCGGATTGGAACGCGAAACCTCCATCAACCCCATCATCATGAATAAAAAACCAACGACGCATAAAACCAAACCGGTTTTCTTGATCGCGGAATAATTGTGATGCGGTAATTCAATCGAAATCGGCTGCATATAAACCTCTATTAAAATTTAATCTCATGCATTTTGGAATAATCCGCGGCGACGTTTAAGAAATACTTTGCGTTCCGGGTGTTTGGAATTGAATAAATCAATCGCTTCCTTCTCAAACTCACTGAAAAATTCAGGATCGAAATTGGCCGCACCCAGATTTTCCAATACATATTCGATGGTACGTTGTTCTTTGATCCACCGTTCACAAATCGCCTGCCTGTAACGGATCCCAAATAAATTAAATCCGATCACCGTCTGACCGGTTTTATGATAAACGATACGGATGCTATGTTTGCCATCCGGATGTTCCCAATACAATGATTCTTCATCTTGCACCGGTACATTACTCACAAAACCGTATGTCTGATATTCAATATCGAAAAATTTAGCAGAATTAAACCATACTCCACGATCATAAGCTGTTCTATTGCCGCACAATGTTTTAGCTAAAACTTCAGCTTGCATGCGTCCGGTATACCATAGTTGCTCAATTTTAGGATGGCGAGGCCTGTTCATTTTGAATTCAGCACAATCGCCCGCCGCATAAACATCCGCAATATTAGTCTCGAGAAATTCATTGACTAGTACGCCTCGATTGATCTCGATTTTAGAATTTTTGGCAACGTCTGTATTTGGGGCAACGCCTGCCGTGAGACCAACGAATTGGCATCCAATCTCCTCGCCTTTATCCGTCACAATGGCACGCACGCGGCCATCATTACCAGCAAGAATTTCTTTTAATTGAGTGCCCAGTCTGAGGTCAATTCCATATTCACCAATATGCCTGCCCACAAGTTTTGCTTCTTCCTGTGGAAGAATGTTATCCCAATAATTAGTTTCGCGAACCAGAAAAGTAACGGGAATATTGCGTGAATGAAGCATTTCGGCCATTTCGATTCCGATCAACCCTCCCCCAACAATCACGGCTTTTGAAATATTGCTCGTATTTTTTTCCATCAATTCAATATCTCTCATCCCGTAAAGCCCTTGCACGCCCGGAAGATCTTGTCCGGGCCATCCGAATTTATTGGTACGTGAACCGGTTGCAATCACGAGTTGTCCGTAGGGCAGCTTTTGACCGTTGTTGAGCACAATCGATTTTGCATCCGTGTCGATCGACATGACCGTTGCACGCAAAAGCTGGATTTTATTTTTCTCCCAGAACCAATCTTCGTACGGTTTAGTGTGCTCAAATTTCATATGACCCATGTAAATATACATGAGCGCCGGGCGTGAATAGAAGAAATCTGTTTCATCTGAAATAACGATAATCGGCCGGTCGCTTTGTTTTCGAACCAACCGCGCCGTCGTAATGCCGGTAATGCCATTACCGATAATGACCAGTGATTCCACATTCTCTCCTCAAATTGTTTAGAAAAGCTTAACGATTAGTCAATGTAAGGAATACAAATTGAAAAATCTAAAATTGTTTCGTACGGAGTAAATTGCCCATTACAACCCGATGCGGTAATTTTTATTCCTTAAAAAAATAGGAAAAATAAAAATCGCGAACTTTCAAGCTCGCGATTTTTTATAAATCAATTGACAGGATGAACATGACGTCGCCGCCGGCGGGACTGATGTTTACGTTCGCTGGGACTTACGTAATTGGCTTTTTCGACATAGGTCTGAATGATCCGCGCTTTGCGGCATTCCGTTTCAAACCGTCGCACCGCCTTCTCGAAGGGTTCACCCTTTCTCACGATAGTCGATAGCATGTCGCACCTCTTTGGTTATGTTAAATTTAACTTTTCCAATAATGTCAGGATTGGATATATCATTAAAACACTTTTCATCGTTTTTTATTCCTACGCAGATGTATGAACAATGTGACGGAATCTTCGTGACATAACAAGGTCATTTCAATGTGAAATTGGAACGCTTGAACGGTGAAATGGTTTAATCGCGACTTATTTCACTTGAATTTTAGGATATTACTCTTTAGATTTTTGCCGCGAAAAAAATTCAGAGGAGCGTGTCGTTATGAAAATTTATCTCGAAGCAGGTTCAGGATTCAAAACGGGTAAAGACGTATACGGCAACGAAATCGTTGGATCGGCGGACAGCGCGGAAACCGTAAAATTTTGCGCGGAATTCCTCGCCGCTCAGTCCGAAATCAGTCAACAAAAAATCGAGATCGTTCAAACTAAAAATGCCATTGCTCTCATCGAAAGCATGCATACAGAAGACCTTCTTATTTCCGTTCATCTGGATTTTTACCGCGACTCGGCAGGCGTAGGGCTCAGAGGATTTTACCGCAGCACGCGTAAACATAATTCGGAAAAATGCAAAGCATTGGCCATAACCGTCACCAAAGGTTTGCGCGATCACATCGACATGTATTATCACGGCGTTTTCAATGAACAGCGTGATAAACATTCCGAACTGGAGCCAGTCGTGGCTACGCAGGCACTGTCGGCATTAATTTCGGTCGGCTTTAAAGAAGAATTCAAAAATAAAGTGACCGAAAGCCAGGTTCATAAGAACATTGCAACCGGAATCGGCAAAGGCATTATTCGTTATCTGAATGCATCGCGATAACATGATTTTCAATTTTAGAATGGGCGTCCTATTGGCGCCCATTTTTTCTTTTCCATCCGTGTTCCCTCTTCTTCCCGCGACAAAATTGCTTGAAATTGTTGAGGTTTGTCGTTATCATAATTTAATTATAATCCCCTCCATGTTATGTTTGAAGAAACTTTCCGAAAGAACGAGAACGCTCAGCTTAAAGAAGCGGAATATTACTTTCACCGCGCTTACGAAGTGCAGATTGGCGGCCGTCTGAATGAGGCCGTTGAGTTATACAAAAAATCCATTTCCCATTTTGCAACGGCTGAAGCGCATACATTCCTGGGATGGGTTTACAGCCTTTTGGGCGATCTGAATTCAGCCATTGCAGAGTGCGAACAAGCGATTGAAATCGATCCGAGTTTCGGTAATCCGTATAATGATATTGGTGCCTATTTGATAGCGATGAAGCAATACGACGAAGCCATCCCTTGGCTTGAAAAGTCGATGGCTGCCGAACGGTATGAAGCACGCCATTATCCGTATTTCAATCTCGGGCGTATTTATGAAGCCCGCGGAGAATGGTTTGAAGCGCTCGAACAATATGAAAAAGCTTTGGCAATTTATCCGGAATATGAATTGGCCAAGGAATCCATTCACCGTATGAAAACCTTGTTGAATCGTAGGAATTAATCTGAAACCTTGCATGAAATGTTTATTCATCGCGATGGCAATTTTCTGCAACGGAAATTGGTCTGCCCTTTCATCACAATCACCGGATGCAATCCGCCTGATTTATCCCCGCGAAAATTTGACCTTGAGCACTTATGATTCAACGATCACCCTCGGCCGGGTTCTTATTCCCAATGCCAAGCTTGAGATCAACGGACAATCAGTCAGACTCAACTCAGACGGCACGTTTATCGGATTTATAGGAATTGATCCGGATCTTGTGGACGATCAACTCAATTTTAAAATGACTTGCCGAATCATATCCGGAGATTCAACGTCTACATTTATTCGCAATGTCAAAATTCCTTTGCCAATGAAGCCTTTGCCTGAAGATTCACTTGTGATTGATACCAATTATCTTTTTCCACAATATTCAGCCAGTCTCCAAAAGGGAGACCACCTCGTATTAAGTGTGCGTGGAACTCCTCAGGCGCAGGCATTTGCCAGCCTGATTGATTCGTCAGGAAAAATGATCGTTGATTCAATCCCGATGACAGAAACCGAAACCGGCTTGATGGACGATTTCGGTAATGCCTTTTTTGGCAAGGGAAAAGCATCCCGACGACAACCTGTCCCGGGCATTTATACGACAACTTTTATTTTCAGAGAAGGAATGAATTTCAGCAATGCACGCCTGCGTTTTACATTGTTGAAAGATGATAGCCGGGTCAACGCATGGGCTAAAGCGTCACTTTCAGTTTTTAAAAATTACAAGATTGTCGAACTCACAGGCGATATCAACAATGCGACAGTTGCACCGAATCGCGCCTATTATTATTTCCTGCCCAAAGGTGTCCGTGCTGCAGTTACAGGAAGGATGGCCGACCAGGTAAAATTGCAACTTTCATCGGAGCATTCGGCATGGCTCCCTTTAGCTAACGTAAAATTTTTAGCGGAAGGAACACCTTTACCGCAAAGTACTATCCCGGTTGTACGCGTCAAAAATGAATCAAACCATACGCAATTTAAAGTTTTCATGTCCGAAAAATTACCGTTTGTCGTTCGTCAGGTTTCTGCCAATGAGCTTCAATTAAGAATTTTTGGCGGAATCAGCGACACGGATTGGATCAGGTTTGAAAATAGCGCAGGAGACATCACGCACGCATATTGGTCTCAACCGGAAAACGGAGTTTACCAACTCAATGTGGTTCTGAAAAATCCGCATTACTGGGGTTATCAAACTTTTTATGACGGAACCAACCTGATCTGGAATATTCGCCATAAACCCAAATCATCGAAGCTAAGCGGCCTTAGAATTTGCGTGGATGCGGGCCATTCGACTGATATCGGTGCGACCGGTCCCAGAGGATTGACCGAACAATATGTTAATCTCCTCGTTGCTCAAAAATTAAAAAATGAATTGGAAAAAGAAGGTGCAATTGTTATCATGACACGTACGGATACCGTCAAGCAGGTAGGGCTGTATGATCGGGTTGCTATTGCGAATGAAAATCACTGCGATCTTTTTGTCAGTATCCATCATAATGCCCAGCCGGACGGCGTCAATCCTTTTGATCCCAATTTCGGCCCGAGCGTTATTTATTATCACCCGCAAAGTAAATTGCTGGCGGAAACTATCCAACAATCGATGATCAAAGAAACCCAATTGCCCGATTTTGGAGTTTTTCAAGGTAATATTGCCGTCTGTCGAAATTCCGAAATGCCAGCTGTTTTGGTTGAATGTGCTTTTCTGACATTACCCGAACAAGAATTGTTGGCGTCGAATGAAAAATTCCAGAAAAAGGTTGTAGCCGCTATCAAAAACGGAATTAAAAATTTTTTAAAAATAACCCAGTAAGCGTATGGAATCTGCCGGAAAAAAAATAATGGTTGTAGACGACAGCGAGCTCAACCGTATGATGATGGAAAGTTTTCTCGATCCGATGGGACATGAAGTAGTTCACGCGAGAAACGGTAAAGAAGCGCTGACGTTGATCGGAAAAATTAAACCCGACCTGATTTTGCTCGACGTAATGATGCCTGAGATGGACGGATTCGAAGTCTGCAAACGTCTTAAAAGCCAGGAAACTACCCGTTATATTCCTGTGATCATGATTACGGCCCTGGATAAAGTCGAAGACAACGTCAAGGGCATTGAATCCGGTGCAGATGATTTCCTGACGCGTCCGTTTGACGCTGTGATTTTGGCCGCACGTATGAAAGCGCTCCTTCAATCCAAAGCTCTGAACGACGAAGTCGACAAACTTGAACAATTGAAAGAAGATATGACGCGCATGATCGTGCATGATCTTCGTACACCTATGACGTCGATCAAAATGTCGCTGGAATTGATTAACGCAAATTTGCCTCAAGATGACAGCAAGTCGATTGATCTTCTGAGAATTGCGTCAGCCGATGTCGAAGAGGCTTTGCTACTGATCAACAATTTGCTGGACATCAGCAAACTGGAATCGCACAAGATGGAATTGCACAAGGAAGATTCATCGATCCTTGATCTTTTGAAAGAAAACATTCAACGCATCAAACCTTTGACGATACACAACAATCTGAACCTTGAAATTGTCTCCAAAAACGATGAAATTTTTTGCGAACTGGATCGCATCCTGATCGGCCGCGTTGTGACGAACTTACTCAGCAATGCTGTCAAATTTGCCGATCCGAACACTACGATTATCGTTGAAGCATCTCAGGACACAACAGGAAAAGTTGATATCGGCGTGATCAATCACGGCAGCAATATTCCAAAAGAATCGCAGGAAGTTATCTTTGAAAAATTCGGACAATCTTCCCATACCAAATCCAAAAACAAACTAGGAACCGGTTTGGGATTAACTTTCTGCAAGCTGGTGATTGAGGCGCATAAGGGCGCCATTCACGTCGTATCGCCGCCCTCGCATTTTCCGACCGGCGCTGCATTTTATTTTTCGCTTCCTTTACGTTGATTAAAATTATGGCCGGCGCTAAACTATCGAAAATCATGGTCCTCCGAAACCGGACGGATTTCGACCGGCTGTTTACGCAAGGCCGGCGGCGTTCCGGGCAATTTGTCCACATTCATTTTTTGCAACTGCCGGAAGGCTCTTCTCCACGAGTAGCATTTATTGTAGGGAAAAAAATTGGACCCGCAGTCACACGTAACTTGTGGAAACGACGCTTCAGAGAAATCTTCAGACTCCATCAAACGTTATTTGCAGGATACGAAGTGCTGATCATTGCTCAAATATCAGTCCTTAAAGCTGATTTTCATTCTGTGTCTGACGACATTCTTGAAACGATTTCAACGATAACCCGGCAAAAACAATCATGAGCGGACAACTGTTCATCGTCGCTACGCCGATCGGCCATCTCGAGGATATTACATTGCGAGCTGTTCGGATTTTAAAAGAGGTCCATCTGATTGCATGTGAAGATACACGTACGACGAAAATCCTTCTTGATCACTATGGTATTCATAATCAATTGACCAGTTTCTTCGAACATAATGAAGCACGGAAAATTCCTGAGATCATTGCTCTGCTCGCAGAAGGAAAAAATGTTGCCGTGGTCTCCGATGCCGGTACGCCTACTATTTCCGATCCTGCGTTTAAATTGGTCCGTGAAGCGCATAAACATCAGATTGCGGTTGTTCCAATTCCGGGCGCCAATGCGGCCATTGCCGCCATATCGGTAGCGGGCCTGCCAACCGACAGCTTCGTATTTGAAGGTTTTTTGCCTCATAAAAAAGGCCGTAAAGCTCGTTGGGAAAAACTTGCGACGGAAGATCGTACCATCATCTTGTATGAATCCCCTTTTCGCGTTATTAAAACACTTGAAGAAATCGAAGCCAATTTGGGAAATCGAATGGTGGTCATAGGACGTGAACTGACCAAAAAATTTGAACAAATTCTCAGCGGTTCCGTATCTGAAATTACCCAGTATTTCAAAAAAAATGCACCCCGAGGTGAATTTGTGATTCTCATAGCAGGCAAGCGATATCATGAAAAACAAACAACCAATGATGAAGAGGAATAACTTCACCGCGTTTAATTTGACTTTTAGAGTGATTTTAAGTACATAAAAGCCGCTTATAAATAACCCTTATCGAAAGGTCTTGCATTGAGTCAACTTATTTTTTTACCGGTTTTAGTATTCGCAGTAGTAATTCATGAATGCGCACACGGTATTGTCGCAAAGTGGTGCGGTGACGACACGGCCGATCGTGAAGGACGTATTACGTTAAATCCGATCAAACATATCGATCTGTGGGGAACGATTATTATCCCAATACTGCTGATCGTCAGCAATGCAGGACTGATGTTCGGCTGGGCTAAGCCTGTCCCTGTCAATCCCAACAATTTTCGTAGTTACAAACGCGATGATATTTACGTTTCTATGGCCGGACCGGCTTCTAATTTTATTATAGCCATTATTTCAGCGCTCTTGATCGCAGCTCTTATGATCGCATTACCTCAATCCGAAAACTCTACAGGGAGCATGAAAAGTTTCAACCAATTTGCCTCCTCTTTACTGGTATATAGTATCCAAATTAATCTCGTTCTTGCCGTGTTTAACTTGCTACCGATACCTCCTTTGGATGGATCACATGTCGTTGCATGTATGTTACCCGATCACCTCGGCGATCAATACCGAAGCCTTGGATTTATGGGAATGTTCATTCTCGTGGCCATGATGGCAACAGGTATCATTGGGCGTGTGATTAATCCGATTCTGAATGAATTATTCGGCCTCATGGCAAGTTTAATTCAAACCTTATCGTAAGGTATGGAACTAACATGGAAAGAAATCACACTGACTTTGCGTCATCCGTTCGTCTTATCCGATTCCGCTATTACTGAAAAAAAAGTTATCCTTGTAGAATGTTCAGCAGAAGGTCTGAAAGGTATTGGTGAAGCCACTCCATCCTCATATTATGGCGAAACACCCCAAACCGTAGTAGCAATTTTAGAAAAAGCTCGCACTGTGTTGCATAACATACAATTCCCATTCCCAGTTGAATCGCTGAACGATCAATTGTTACAGTTATTTCCCAAGGCTGCGTCGGCTCGATCGGCGATCATCATGGCCGTATTGGACTGGATGGGAAAAAAACAAAATATTTCATTGCATAAACTTCTCCAAATTGATGCAACCCGTACTCCAATAACTTCGTTCACCATTGGCATTGATCAGCCGGAAGTTTTGGCCGTTAAAATCTTGGAAGCTGAAGATTTTCCGATTCTGAAAATCAAATTGGGTAAAGGCGATTACGATTACGAAATTCTAAAGACTATTCGTCAGCATACTGACAAAACGCTTCGCGTGGATATTAACGAGGGTTGGAACAAAGACGAAGCAGCAAAAAAAATCGATTGGTTAAGCAAACAAAATGTTGAACTGGTTGAACAACCATTACCGAAAGAAAATTTGGACGATATGATTTGGCTGCATAAACGCACCGCCCTGCCGGTCATTGCGGATGAAAATATTTTAGCCGTCAATGATATCGCATCAGTCGCTGAATGTTTCGACGGCATTAACATCAAACTGGATAAATGCGGTGGTTTGCTTGAAGCATTGAAAATGATCCGAACTGCACGACGCCATAATTTAAAAACTATGATCGGTTGTATGATTCAGACGTCGGTGGGCACAACAGCCATGGCTCATCTGAGCCCGTTGGTCGATTACGCCGATCTTGATGGCCACTGGCTGATCAGCAACGATCCCTACAAAGGCTTTACCGTCAAGCTCGGTCGCATTCAACTGCCTTCATCCCCAGGAATAGGACTCAATTAAATGTTTAAACAACCACACCACAAACGTTTCGATTACCGGCCGATGTATTACAAACCGGAAAAAGATCCGGATACTAAGCGACGTCAACGTATCAAATTTCCTCGGCAAACTAAAGTCACAAATCCATTTAGTCAGACGGTTATCATCGTTATTTTGATCATTATGCTGGCTTTGTACATTCTAAAAAAACTTGCTATCGATAACTAATTTGATTACTTTCTACCGCTTTTTAACAATGCTCTTTTCGATCTATTTCAACCCCGAGTTCCCGTAGGGAGGCAATTCAATGATTCAAATTGGTGAAATTCTTAAAGAAGTTCCCTTTTTCCGTTCACTTGGCCGCGACAGCATCGATTTTATCACTGAAAAACTTAAATTTAAACAATTTAAAACGAACAGCACGATTTGCAAGATTGGCGATCCTGGCGATAAAATGTGGATCGTCCTGAGCGGCAAAGTTGCCGTTTTGGCTGCCAATGGTGAAGTATTGGCCCATATCGCTTCCGGAAACTACTTCGGGGAAATGGCGTTGTTGACCGGAGAACCGCGGTCGGCTACCATCGCTGCAACGGAAGATACAGAAACCTTCGTTCTCGAAAAACAGGATTTTGACGTCATTCTTGAAAAATATCCGTCGATTTCAATCGCCATGAGCAAGATCATGAGCCAGCGTTTACGAGACACCAATGCCGTCATCTCTGAAAAAGCCAAACAGCTGAAATCTACGGGACAACCGGCCGGTCCCAGCGGAAGTCTCCGGGACAAACATATTACCGAAGTTATTGCGTTTTGTGAATCCAACTCCCTTACCGGCACATTGGAGATTGTCAACGGCGCCGATAAAGCCGTAGTGGAGTTTGAAAAAGGTGTTTTGCAAACGGTTAAATTGGGCAACATGAATGATGATGAAGCAATGGACACCATGATGGGATGGGAAGACGGGCAATTTGTCATCAAGCCTAAAATTATTTCATTTGATAACTCAGAGGAACAAAAAACCCACAAAACGACAGGTACCATTCTTGTGATCAACCACAGCATGGTTGTCAGAAAAGTTATTGAAAGAAACCTTGGAAGTCTTGGACATACCGTCAAGAGCGCCGGCGATATTACCGAGGGCATTACGGCGATGAAAGCCATCAAACCGGATGTCATCATTTCGGATTTCAAATATGAAGAATTATCCGGTTACGACTTTTGCATGCAAATTCGAGAAAATTCCGGCTACGAAAGCATACCGTTTATCTTCATTACGGATGCCAGCACCGATGACGATATGGTGAAAAAACTTAAGACAATTCCGCAAGCTTCGCTCGTTGATTCACAAGATGTGTCTGCACTCGCCGATACCGTTGTAAAAATTCTTTCGTAAATAAATTTGAGTCCTAATGAAAAAAGGCCAGCGATAACTGGCCTTTTTTTATTTTCCATATGCAACGTTCTTACTTCATAAATGCGTAGCCCATTAGTTTGTACGTCAATTTCGCGAGAGTAAAATCGGAATGGCTTAACTGTTTGACTGGCGCCAACTCGACAACATCAAAGCCGATAACTTTTCGTCGTTCGAAAACCTGCCGCAAAAACTTCACAGTTTCATACCAGAACAACCCTCCCGGTTCAGGCGTTCCGGTTGCCGGAATAATACTCGGATCGAACCCGTCGCAATCGATCGTTACATAAACATTTTCTTTTAATTTTGAAATTGCAGTTTCCATCCAATCCGTTGCCTGAAGATCTTTTGCGTAAAAAGTATTGATTCGGTTATTAACGATGAGATCACGTTCTTCCGAACATTGAGCGCGGATTCCCACCTGTACTATATTTTGATTGAATTCCCAGATACGGCGCATGACACAAGCGTGACTCCATGGCGAGCCTTCATAAGTGTCGCGCAGGTCTGAGTGAGCATCAATCTGCAATACAGAAAAATTATCCCCTAATTTTTTATAGAAAGATTTCACAATAGGAGAAGAAACAGTATGTTCGCCGCCCAAACAAACCGGGAATTTTTCATCCTCCAATATTTTATCCACTGATTTTTCAATTAACGCCATTGCCGGAGCGCCTTTTTTCTTACCAAAGTTGATAGGCTTTAAAGTAGCAATGCCAAACTTTTTAAACGATTCCTGATCAAGTTCTTCATCGTAATATTCAACGATTTGCGATGCTTTAATAATTGCTTTCGGTCCAAGTTTTGTACCGTGACCATAACTGGTTGTTGCTTCGTATGGAATTGGCAACACCGCAATCTTCGAAGTTTTGTAATCACTGTACTGTTTTTCAATGCCTAAAAAATTATTCGGAACATTCGTCATGATCGTAATTCCTTTTAGTTTTTAACTATAACTATACAGACCATAAGTATTTATCAAAAAATTCATCTGGAAAATCGATTAAATAGGAATCGCGCGAAGGCATCCGGATCAATTCCCTTTCATCCTGTATAACGGATACTACCAATTGCAATTGTTGTCTGCGGTTTATTTCCAATGATCTCAAATTGATAGCGCATTCAAATAAATTACCAAAAAAATACTCGCATTGAATAGGCGACTCAATATGTTTAGAATAAAAGATAACTTTATGCAAAGTTTGAAAGGTCAAGCCTAACGCAAGCTTTTCCGATCGTTTAAATTTTTCTATTTTTTTCCCTACAAAATCGATACGGATAAATAATTTTTCTTCATTGAAACCGTAATAAATCATCTCAATCCAGTCATTGATAATGCTCATTGTATCGCCGTCAAGCTTAGCGCTGAATTGTCCAGCAGCCTGCCATTCGAAAAAATGACTTTCCCGGCCGTCTATTTTTGGATATAACGGGGCCGTCGGTTTTCGTTGAGCCGGTATCTCGCCAATAGTTTTCATGATCGGCATATTTAAATATTCGGGAACATCGTCGCCGATCAGCTTATAAACTTGCATTAAATGGTATCGGAATAATACGTCAAATTCGTTTTTGTTGTGAGCGTGATGGTCGTCACCAAACCACCAAAACCAATCACTTCCTTCGGCAATATAAATTTCTTCCCACGCTAATTTAACATTCTCCGATGACATACGTGACTGGCTTTTGATCAAATGCTCCCGAGCTACGTGAAGATATTTCCACGCAAGGTTTTTTTCCGCATGACCGCCAATCCAAATCCTGAAATTATGGCTAATCCATGAACCCGGAAATAATCTCTTAATGATAGCCAGAGTATCTTGTTGTTTTAAAAATTCACTGATCGTACATGTCTCAATGGTTTTACTTTTCGATAGAGTTGTATACAATTGTTTTAGAAACTTTCGTCCGTTCTCCGGATAATATTCCCAACAGTTTTCTCCGTCCAGAATTACACTGACCATATAATTTTCGGGGCTTTTCCCGGATTCGATCAAAGACGCCCTTATATGTTCAATAGTATCGATAAATTCTTTAACGGAGTCTTTGGGCGGCATGCCGGCATATCTGAAACCTATTGAATCAGATAACGCGTGATCCCGAAAAACTATTTTGATTTCATTATTTCCGGTTTGAAAACGATACGGCCTGTATTTATTTTTTTCATCAACTTCCGAATGATACAGAATTTCTTCATCCGTTGCGATCCACCGTATGCCTGACCTTGCGATCAGCCCAAGCGCTTCTTCGCTGACGCTGCCTTCGGAAGGCCACATTCCTTCCGGAGCGTCACCCACAACGCGCCGAAAATAATCGACCGCCGTTTGAAGTTGAGTCGAGGCATCCTCGGGAGATTTAAAATGGACTTCGGGCCTGATCAAGTTTGGATCACATTCTTGAGCGATAGCTGAATCACAAAGAACAGGTAAAATGCAATGATAAAACGGACTGACTGACAATTCAATTTGCTTTTTCTCATACAATCGGCGATACATAGGAATCACTTCGCGCATGATCATATAATGTCCCTCAATCAGCGCACGTTTGTCTTCATCAGAAAAGTGTTCGCCTTTGGCCAACAACTCTTTGAATGGTGTTTGCTCTTGCCAGAAAGGACCGACCCAACATAAATTATACCAAACCTGAAGATCAAGCCAATCTTGTTCGGAGTAGCGGACTTTGGATTGCTTTTTTTTCCAAAGTTCATGGTAGCGGGAATGAGGTTTGATCAAACGGTCATAATTAGCCATAAAAAAGAGATCCAATACGCGATCTTTTTCCGGTTCCGTAAGTTCATTGGGCGTTTTAAAAGTCAGCAACAGAATGTTATCAACTGCACGTTGATTCACATAATCTTCTAATTGAATCAACAATGACGGAACCAAATTAAAATTTTGTTTGATGACGGGAAAATCTTCTAAATAACGAGGAATATCATAATAATCTTTAACGGCATGAAGCCGCACCCATGGCATCTGGTAGACCGTTTTGCCGTCACTCGTTTGAACTTTGTAAAACGGCTGATGCTGATGCCACAAGAAAGCCAGACGTATTTTTTGATCGGAATGCACGCTCATTTGAATGTAACCAAGTGACGCAGACCGTGTTTGAATTGGGCATGAAAATCACGTACAAGGTGGTCGCGAATAACCCGGGGTCTCAGATCAATGGACGACAATTTATCCAGTGGCACATAATGAATGATCAGATCCTCGTGATCGGGATTGACGATACATTCGTCCGGTTTAAGAAATCGTTTAACCGTCGTTTTGAAATACCATCCGTATTCGTGTTTATATTTTCGGTCTTGTTTAAAAACGTTTTCTACAAAATAGATTAAAGATCCAACTTTAACTTTTTGCCCGAGCTCTTCTTTCATTTCACGTAAAAGGGCTTTCTCCAGTGTCTCGCCGTTTTCGACTTTACCGCCGGGTAAAAATGTATAACCGTCAATCCATGAATTTACCAACAAATGGCCGTTATGAATAATAACTGCCCGAACAACCGGCTCGAATGCTCTTTTCTTTTTCATATTGTAAAGTAATAAAATAAAAAAAGGATTACCAAATACATTATGCATTCAGTAATCCATGATTATTACAAATTTAACTGTCTATGCGCCCAGTTCGTCCAAAGCAAGTTTAGCATCACGGCTATAGACCGTTTCAGGCAATTCCTTTATGATTTTATCGAACCATTGTTTTGCAATATCGATTTTGCCCAGAGCTTTATAGCATCGGGCCGCATCCATCATATATTCACCACGAAGATAAAAATCCGGATATTTATTAGCAACTTTTTCGTATTGTTGCGCCGCTTCCTCATATTTATTCTGGCCTTCATAGCAGGCTGCAATACCGGCCATTGATGAAATTACAAGAAGCGAATTATCGCCGTAGTCGTCGATGTATTGATTGAAATAATTCAACGCAAAATCAAATTGATCAGTATTGTAATAAGAACTTGCCAGATAAAAAGTACCCAGACCACCGCCTTGAGTACCTTCAAAATCAGTACAATATTTTTCTAACCTGCGAATGGCTTCTTTATAATCTCCTGAATAAAAAATCTGCTCGGCCGTCACCAATTTATTTACCGATTCGGCATCCACTTCTTTTTGATACTTTACATAAAAATAAATGATGGCAATAACCGCTATCACGCCAATAGCAACATAAGACAATTTCTGGCTATGTACTTGCGCCATATCGGTTACCAAAGCGACTTTCTCCAAAAGCGGGTCTTTATGCAGTTCTTTACGTGTAAGCTTTTTTCTTGGGGTTAACATGGAAGTTTAAAACTCCTTTTCTGAATCTTTAGTCATCAGTGCCCTTGGCGCGACTTGAACGCACGACCAACGGTTTAGGAAACCGCTGCTCTATCCAACTGAGCTACAAGGGCAACAGAATGTATGAAGTTACAAAAACGTGCCCAATATACTTTCTTGAGCCTCAAAAGGCAAGAAAAATAGCGGTTACTTGCTTACGATCACTTTGGCGTGGCGGATGACTTTCTCGTTTAAATAATATCCTTTTTCATGTTCATCGAGAATCGTGTTAGGCTCCTTATCAGGGGCATCAACTTGCATCAATGCATCATGAAGATGAACATCCATGGTTTTGCCAATGGATTCCATCGCTTTCAGTCCTTTTGACTCGAGAACCTTCATCAGCTTTTTATAAATAAATTCAAAGCCTTGCACGTGTTGTTGAATCTTTTGATCGTTAATTTCAAGACTTTGAGCCGCTTTAATGGCTCTTTCCATATCGTCGATTACCGGCAAAATTTCGATCATGAGCCGTTCATTGGCAAATGCCACTACTTGAGCGTTTTCCTTTTGCTGACGTTTCTTAAAATTATCAAACTCCGCGACAGTTCGAAGATATTGTTCTTTCCAGACTTCTGCATCATCCCTGACCAATTCGTTTTCAGGAGTTTCTTCGGCTTTTTCTCCAGAAGATTCTTCCAATGTTTCGTCTAGGTTCTCTTCTTCCATTTTTTCTTCATGAATTGCATTGCTCTCTTCGCTCATTCGAACTCCTGTTATTGAATTTTTTATATGAATTTTATTTTAATTTTCGTTAAACATTTTTTCGAGCGCTTTGGCGGTATATTGCACCAGAGGAATTATTTTACCGTATGGCATTCGTTTGGGGCCGATCACACCGACAGTACCCGTCACATCACCCAATTTATAGTTAGCCGTTACGACGCTGCAGCCGTTGATTATTTTTGCATGATTTTCTGTACCGATCGTGACCAGAGTGCCTTCTTGATGCTCGCGGGCATTCAGAACTTCAATAAATCCGCTTTTATCTTCCAAGAGTTCGATCAGGGACAACACCTCGCCCTGATTTGTAAAATCAGGTTTGCTCAGAATATTATTCGTTCCGGCATAATTGAATACATTCGTTTTGTCAAAATCAAAAAGCCGATCCGCTGATTGTATGAGTAATTGCACCAATCCTCGTTGATTATGATCAAAACGTCTTTCCGTGTCTTTTATTCTTTCCGCGATCGTTGATCGGATTTTAGCAACGGACAAGCCGCTCAATCGTTCGTTCAAAATTTGGCTAATACTTAAAAGGTCGTTCCACGATACGTGCGACCGAATGTCCATTACGACGGTTTTTACAAAACCGGTTTTTAAACGTAATTCTATCAGAACACGATCCTCGGCAATTCTGATCAAATCCAGACGATCAAATACACACAAGTTAAAACGAGGAGATAAAATAATTCCCAATTCATTTGAAATTTTAGCCAAAGCTCGCGAGCAATGATACAAAATCTCATCCATACCTTCAGATATTCTGGAAATATCATTGGCTATTTCCTGAATCGCTAAAGTAATGATGGATTTCTCGTCTTCAGTCAGTTTTTCTATCTCAAGCATGTTGTCGACATACGTACGATAACCTTTATCGGTTGGAATACGGCCGGCTGATTTGTAAGGGTGATTAAGATAGCCTTGTTCTTCCAAATCGGCCATCGTATTCCTGATGGTAGCTGCACTCCATTCGACTGGTAATTTTTTTGATAAAAACCTCGAACCGACCGGATTACCGGTATCAATGAATTGATGAACGGCATATTTCAAAATGAGCCGTTCACGCTCTGATGCAAGCATTGGAACTCCTTGTGAAACCTCTAAAATCAAGCGTTTAGCGCATTTTAGCTTAAGAGCGATCTAAATTAATCATTTGAAGGGTGTTTGTCAAGAGTTTACACCACGCTGAGTGTGCAACCTTTTTGACGGAATAACGTTCAACACATCAAAGCAGGATTACCAAAGGAGAATATTCTATGGAATCGCACGAACCTCAAAACGACGTTAAAAGACTTTACAAATCCCGTCATGACAAAATCATTGATGGCGTTTGCGCAGGCGTAGCCGAATATTTCGGTTTGAATACGGCGTTAGTCCGTGTGCTTTGGACTATATCGATTTTTTTTGGTGGCGCGGGTATCGTGGCATATATAACGGCTATGGTTTTGGTTCCGGTTAATCCTGTTCATCTATCGACAACATCATTAACACCCGACGAACAAGTCAAAATCAATGCTACCAAAAATTTTAACCACGGTTTGTTCTGGGGTTCGATTCTAATCCTTATAGGCGCCATTATTTTTCTTGACGATCTGGATATGTTTGAATTTCGTTGGTTCTGGCGGCATTTTATGTGGGATTGGTTCTTACCGGGCATGTTTATTCTCGGCGGTATAATCCTGATAGCCAGAGGTACCAGAAAAAATCCGACTGAAACCGAAAATAAAGGTCATACTGATTTTTCCAATTTCAGGCGTAGTTCAAAACAGAAAAAGATATTTGGAATTTGTGCCGGGTTGGCAACCAGGCTGCACATCGATGTTTCCATCATTAGAATTTTATGGGTTATTATTACTTTTATCACGCCACCAATAGGTGTCGTTATTTATTTACTGATTGCATTCCTGACTCCGGATGAAGACAATCAGAATATTTTCAGCTCGAAAACGGTCAAAAAAGAATCTTAATCCTCAGAAGGATTTATTTTATGAACGAAACACAAACGTCTGCACAAAATGAATATACCGTGCATCCGGTATATGAGACACGTCCTCGTAAATACTTAACTATGGGAATGCTGCTGATTGCAGTCGGTGCGATGTGGCTCTTATGGAACCTGCATCTGATCAATTGGCATTGGATTGAGCGGTATGGCTTCGTTGTCATCGGAGCCGGTTTATTGATTCAAACGATCATCCGAAAGAAAAATAATATTTTTTGGGGTACTTTTCTGTTGTTGATCGGCGGATTTCATTTGTATTTGGATTATTCGACGGCGTTGTCGATGAATAAATTATGGCCAGTCTATTTTCTTAGCGCCGGACTGGCGCTCATTATCAATTATGTATTGAACGTACGCCGTTGGATGTCGTTAGTCACGGGCATATTATTGGCTGGATTCGGGGCATTACAATTGGCGAGAGAATTGATGATAATTCCTTACGATTTTATTTTCTTAGCAAAAGTATATTGGCCGTTGACTTTTGTCCTTGCTGGTATTATTATCCTGTGCGTCACGTTACTCAAACACAGGAACCAATAACAGTTTAATGGAACTAACAGGAAAACAGAAAAGTTTTTTGCGCTCACTCGGACAGACAATCAAACCTACTATCATGATCGGCAAAATGGGTGTTACTGACAACACACTTTTGTCAATACGAAATGGGTTTAATACAAAAGAACTTCTGAAAATAAAAGTGCAGGACGGTTGTGAGGACACTGAAGAAGTAGTTTCTGAAAAAGTAGAGGAAGGAACCGGCTCGACGACCGTTCAAATCGTAGGCCATACAATTTTATTATTCAAACGCGATCACAAAAATCCAAAAATCGAACTCCCTTAGCCTTCTAACAATTTCTCTTCGTCAACAATAATTTGCAAAGCATCGTGGGCATTTTTGCAGTCGATGATTTTTTTCCTGAAAGCGGCTTGATTGAGAAGCCGGGAAATACGCGACAACATCTTAATATGAATGCTTGACGATTTTTCCGGGCCAACCAGCATGAATACGATGCGCACAGGTTTGCCATCCAAGGCATCGAAATTAACATCCTGTGATGTAATTCCCAAAGCAACAATCAGATCCTGAACGCCTTGCGACTTTCCATGGGGAATGGCAACGCTATTACCAATACCGGTGCTCATCATTTGTTCCCGTTCCAGAACGGCTTGAACAACTTTTTCCTTATCCAACACTTTCCCTGAGTGAGACAAAACCTCAATCATTTCGGCAATAATATCTTTTTTATCAAATTTTTCGAGAGGAATTTTGATTAATTGCTCGGTAAGTATTTCGCTTAATTTCATAGCACCCTTTCGGAGAAAAAATCAAATTAGGCTAAAGTTATTGGGCATCAAAATGACTAATGTTTTTGAATGTAAGAACGCGATCAAGAATCTGCTTTTCCGTTAAATTACGCAAAGCATTGATACTAAAATCCTGTACGCAAAACGACGCCATCGCACTGCCGTACACTACAGCACGACGAAGATTGGCTTCCGTTACATCGTTGCATTTGGCAAGATATCCGACGAAGCCCCCGGCAAACGTATCGCCTGCACCTGTTGGGTCAAAAACTTCTTCAAGCGGGTAAGCCGGAACGAAAAATTCATTGTCTTTTGTGAGCAGGGCGGCTCCATGTTCACCTTTTTTGATGACAACCACTTTGGGGCCCATTCCAAAAATGATTTTGGCCGCACGCATCAAGTTGGGATGATTGGCCAACTGCCGCGCTTCCGAATCATTGAGAACAAAAATATCAACGCGTTCAAGCGTTTTACGCAGCGCCTTCTGACTTCCCTCGATCCAAAAATTCATGGTATCTAACACGACTAATTTCGGCGATTTTACCTGCTCCAAAACGTCGTACTGGAGTTCAGGAGCAATGTTGCCCAAAAAAACAAATTCGGCATTTTTGTACGTATCGGGAATGATCGGTTTGAAATCCTGAAAAACATTCAGGTGCGTATAAATGGTATCACGTTGATTCAAATCATAATTGTAGCGTCCGGCCCATTTAAAGGTTTCACCTTTTACAACTTGCAAACCGGTAAAATCGACGTTTCGTTTTTTTAAAAATTCAATTTCGTGCATCGGATAATCTTCACCTACAACTCCTACCAGATTGACCGGAGCAAAATAACTGGCCGATGCACTAAAAAATGTGGCCGAACCCCCAACCGCGTTTTCAGCTTTACCGTAAGGCGTTTCAACAGAATCCAACGCCACCGAACCAACTACAAGAATTCCCAAAGTGACACTCCTGTTTCTAAAAATGGGCAAAAATATAGATAAAGCAGCATGTAAAGTCAACGGCTTTAATCTGCTGTTTCTGATTCAATTTCACGGGACATCCGCACTGGTTGCGAAATTCCGAGCAACTTTAAGCCATTAGCCAATACTGTTTTGGTTACACGGCATAGAACCAGCCGTGCTTTCGTTAATTCGGAATCATTCGTAACGACCCGCAGGCGATCGTCTTTTTTTCCGGCTGTTTGATAGCGGTGATAAAGCGCCGCTAATTCTTCAAGATATGTTGTAATCGGATGCGCTTCAAACGTATCTAACAAGCGACGTGTCAATTCCGGATATTCCGTAAGTTTCTGAACAATATCCCGCTCGATTTCATCTATCAATAAAGATAAATTTACATCTGAATTTTGATCAATTAAAACACCCCTCTCGGCTGCTTTTGCTTCAATGGAGCATATCCTCGCATGAGCATTTTGTACATAATAGACAGGGTTTTCCATCGTTTCTTTTTGAGCTAATTCCAGATCGAAATTAAGATGTGAATGATGACTGCGCATAATCAGAAAATAACGGAAAACATCCGAACCCAGCAAATCAACCAATTCATCAATGGTAATGAAATTGGCTTTGCGCTTCGACATTTTTAAAATTTCGCCTTCTTTGGATAAAGTGACAAATTGGTGAACAATAACATGAACACGTTCTGTCGGATATCCCAGCGCTTTAAGCGCAGCCAATACGTCTGGATATTCGGCAATATGATCAGCACCAAAAATATCGATCATCAAATCGAAATTGCGTTCAAATTTGTTGATATGGTAAGCCATGTCCGGCAATCGATACGTGGGTTCCCCTGTCGCTTTGATAATGACTTTATCATTTTCAGCTTTTTGGCCTTGATCGTATTTAAATTCTGATGTCTTGATCCATAGAGCATTTTCTTTTTCATAAGCCAGTTGCCGGTCTTTAAATGTTTGAACTAAAGACTCGATTTTACCGTTTTGATAGAGCGAATCTTCATTGAAATAAACGTCAAACTCCAGATCAATCCGTTTCAGCACTTGTCGGATATTCGCAAATAAGATATCTTCGGCGACCTTTTTAAAAGGCAAATAATCTTTGTCTCTCCACGAATCTCCGTGTTCATCAAGAATTTGTTTTGCGATATCGATTATATAAAGTCCTTCATAATGTTTTTCAGGAAATGTGATAGTTTCGCCTAATAGCTCCAAGTAGCGTAACCGCACAGATTCGCCCAGCCGCTTCATCTGCATACCGGCATTATTAAAATAATATTCGCGCGTTACGTTATAACCGCCATTTTCCATAATGCGGCTAATGACATCCCCTAGAACAGCTTGCCGGCCATGCCCGATACTTAGTGGACCGGTCGGATTCGCGCTGACGAACTCTACATTAACTCTCTTTCCATTACCTGCTGTATGACTGCCGTAACGCTCTCCTTGCTCAAGAATGACTTTGATTTCAGAGAACAAATAATTTTTTCCGAAGAAAAAATTAATAAAGCCGCTGCCCGCAATCTCAGCTTTTTCAATTAAAGAAGAATCCAATGTCAGTCTGTCCACAATATCCTGTGCAACCGCTTTGGGGTTTTTACGCTCAATCTTTGCCAAAACCATCGCAATGTTGGTCGAAACGTCGCCAAATTTTTTATCTTTGGTTCTCGTAAAAACAATATCTCCGGTATACTGAATTCCCATGGATGACAGAGTTTTCCGGATCATTGATTCGAGCTGTGCTTTCATTATACTCCAAAATTATTGAACAACTTTATTTTTCAGACATGCTTCGATAAACATGTCGATATCTCCATCCATCACCGCTTGTGTATTACTGGTTTCCACGTCAGTTCTATGATCTTTAACGAGATTGTACGGATGGAAAACGTACGAACGAATTTGATTGCCCCATGCAATATCGGATTTAGTACTCTCAATTTTATCTAATTTTTCTCGTTCAGCTTTTTTTTGCAATTGATATAGTTTTGAAATCAGTAGTTTCATAGCCAACTCGCGGTTTTTGAATTGCGAACGTTCACTCTGGCAGGCCACCACAATTCCGGTAGGAATATGAGTTAAGCGTACAGCCGTTTCAACCTTGTTCACATTCTGTCCGCCTTTTCCACCTGAACGGTACGTATCCATTTTTATATCAGCAGGGTTAACCTCAATTTTGGTTTCTGATTGCTCCATTTCTGGCATAGCAAAAACGGATGCGAACGACGTGTGACGCCGTGCATTGGAGTCAAAAGGTGAAATACGGACTAATCTATGAACACCGCTTTCAGTTTTGAGCATACCATACGCATACTCACCTCGAATTTCAAGCGTAACACTTTTAATACCGGCGCCATCGCCGTCCTGAATATCCAAAATTTCGATCCCGTATCCGTGATTGACAGACCACCGCTGATACATACGCATCAGCATTTCCGCCCAGTCTTGCGATTCAGTTCCACCGGCTCCAGGATGAATAGTAAGGATTGCTGTTTTTAAATCTTCTGGATTAGTAAAAAGTGCCCGCATTTCAAGTCGAGATAGCTCCGCATACACCGATTGTACGTCTGACGCAATGGATGACAACGTCAGCTCATCTTTTTCGTTTTTTGCCATCTCAAATAATTCATTGGCATCGCGAACTTGAGTTGCTAATCGTGTCCAACTGTCAACCCAGTTTTTTTCGACGGATAATTCCTGCATGATCTGTTGTGCACGTTGATTATCATTCCAGAAATCAGGCGCCGATGACTCATGTTCAAGCCTGGCTATCTTAGTTTGCCGGTTATCGACGTCAAAGATACCTCCGCATTTCATTGACTTTTGATTGTGCGGACTCAAGCAATGATTCTAATTCAGACATCGAAATCATAAAAATTCCTTACGAAAAATTAATGTTTTTTTCAAAAAACCGACGCAAAGTATCAAAAATAAGATGA
>JAIBAF010000022.1 GCA_019695335.1 bacterium | reverse complement strand
CTTCCTTCCAGACTTACTCCCAATAACTTCTGCGCTTCGACGGCAAATTCCATCGGAAGTTCGCGGAAGACTTCCTTACAGAATCCGTTGACGATCATATTGACGGCGTCTTCGGTCGAGAGTCCGCGCTGATTGCAATAAAAAATCTGGTCTTCGCCGATTTTAGAAGTGGATGCTTCATGTTCGACCGTTGCAGAATTGTTTTTAACTTCGATGTAAGGAAATGTGTGAGCGCCACATTTATCGCCAAGCAGAAGTGAATCGCATTGTGAAAAATTGCGTGCGTTGGCGGCGCCTTTTTGAACTTTGACGAGACCGCGATACGTGTTTTGACCGAAACCTGCCGAAATACCTTTTGAAACGATCGTACTGCGTGTATTTTTACCGATATGGATCATTTTAGTGCCAGTGTCGGCTTGTTGACGGCCATTGGTCACAGCGACGGAATAAAATTCGCCAACCGAATTATCACCCATCAAAATACAACTCGGATATTTCCATGTAATAGCCGAACCGGTTTCCACCTGTGTCCATGAGATTTTAGAATTGACACCGGCGCATTTACCGCGTTTGGTGACGAAATTATAAATACCGCCTTTGCCTTCTTTATCGCCGGGATACCAGTTCTGGACGGTGGAATATTTGATTTGTGCGTTGTCGAGAGCAACCAATTCAACAATCGCCGCGTGCAATTGATTTTCGTCACGTACCGGTGCGGTACAACCTTCGAGATAGCTGACGTAGCTGCCTTCATCGGCAACAATCAACGTGCGCTCAAATTGCCCGGTATTTTTTGCATTGATCCGAAAGTACGTCGAAAGTTCCATCGGGCAGCGCACGCCTTTGGGTATATAGACAAATGATCCGTCACTGAATACGGCTGAGTTCAGTGTAGCGAAAAAATTATCGGTGTAGGGCACAACTGACCCGAGATATTTTTGAACCAGGTCAGGATGTTCTCGAACGGCATCGGAGAAAGAACAGAAAATGATACCGAGTTCTTTCAGTTTGGATTTGAACGTTGTCGCAACCGACACACTGTCGAACACGGCATCGACGGCAACACCGCTGAGAATTTCCTGTTCCTTCAGCGGAATACCTAGTTTCTCATAAGTTTTTAGAAGTTCAGGATCAACTTCATCCAGACTGTTTAATTTTTTCTGCTGTTTGGGAGCGGCGTAATAAACGATGTCCTGATAATTGATTTTCGAGTAATGAACATTTTGCCATGACGGCTCGCCTTCTTCCAGCATTTTGAGCCAATGGCGATACGCCTTTAAACGCCACTCGAGCAAAAAAGCAGGTTCATTTTTTTTAGCCGAAATTAATCGAATGATGTCCTCATTCAGCCCGGGAGGAATCGATTCGGATTCAATATTGGTAACAAAGCCGTATTTGTAATCGGTACCGGTTAGTTGCTCAATTTCATGCACTTCAGTGCTCATGAAATCTCCAATATAAATTAAATATTAATAATATTTTAAAACAAACGTCATTTGAAAATTTTATTTTCAAACGGGTTGTAGTATAATCATTCTATACAAAAATGTCAAGATTAGATTTTGACTTTCTTGGTGGTAAGATATAACTTGACAGTACTGATTAAATATTACTACACTCGCGGACGGATTTATCAGAGGACGTGTGAAGATGAATATTTTGCTTATAAGTTTGGTCCTGCTATGCTTTCATAACACGGCGAAATCTCAGGAAAAAAAGATAACGCCGATTCAGAAAGGCGATTCCGCGCCATCATTTTACTTGCCCACACTAGACGGTGATAAATTTTTTTTGCGCGACTATGTCGGCATACCGCGTGAACTCAAACCATTGCCGCGCCGGGTTTTGATCATAAGCTTCTTTGCATCTTGGTGTGCTCCATGTCGTAAAGAAATTCCGGAGCTACAAAAACTTAGGCAACAATATCCCGGTAAGGAGTATGAAATAATTCTGATCAATACCGGTGAAAAAGAAGAGTTCGTCAAAAAAATTACATCAGATCAAGGATATTGGCTCCCGATACTTCTGGATCACTATGGAGTTGTGGCCAAAAAATATTGCCCGTCGGATTCAACCGGCGCCATAATATTACCAACTCTCGTTATTATCGGCGAAGATGGCATTATCCAATACGTTCGTACAGGCTACGAAGATGGGGATGATGAACCGATCAAAAATATCATTAAAAGTCTGAAAGCTGATTGAAAAAAATGTTTGATATAAAACTTTTTTAAAAACCTCTTGCAGTTGGCATCCGGAAATCCTATCCTTGCCCCGAAAAAAACAACGAAATCACCATTTAATTTTAATGATATTCAGATTCATTACAATATTGGCAAGTATCATCATTGTCAATTCTTTATCGGCGCAATCGCAATGGTATTGGCAAAATCCGATTCCTGCAGGTAATGTTTTTACAGATGCGCACTTTAATAGTCAGGGGCATGGAGTGGTAATCAGCCTGCGCGGATCCGTGACCAGAACAACGGATGGCGGTGGTACCTGGCTGACTCCGGATAGTGTCAGCAATCGCGACCTGACTGCGGTTTCTTTTATCAATGAATCGACCGGATTTATTGCCGGTGACAATCGAATTTATCGTACTCTTGACGGTGGCAAAACGTGGGATGAAAGGTATCATTCGGAAGATACCGTATTTTCCGTTGAAGATTATTTCCTGGATATCGCCTTTGGCGATCAACAAACCGGATTTGCAGTCGCGTATCTTGGAGAAGTCCTGCGAACCAACAATGGCGGGGCGACATGGACTCCACTGCCTCCACTGCCGGATAATCCGCAATTATCAGCCGTAATGATGCGTACTTCGAACACTGGTATCGTTGTTGGTACAGGAAGTTCCACACACAATTATTCAATTTATCGTACGACGGATGGCGGCGATTCGTGGACAATACCCGCTATTACCAATAAATCTGACGATGAATACATCGGGCTTAATCACGTCACGTACGTAGATAATTCGATCTGGGTTGGAGTTGGAAGAAACGGAGTAATTGTACGTTCGACTGATGATGGAAAAACTTGGAATAAAATTCGCGAAGAAACGGACATAATCGCTTTTGATTTTTATCATGTTGCTTTTCGCGATCCTTCGAATGGAGTCGCCGTTGGTGATGCAGGAAAATATTTTACCACTTCGGATGGCGGGCTTTCATGGAATGA
The DNA here is from genome assembly GCA_019695335.1 of bacterium. Taxonomy (NCBI): domain Bacteria; species bacterium. The sequence continues at coordinate 49,486 of JAIBAF010000022.1, read as the reverse complement.
AGAAAGTATCGGCATTGACGATGACATTCGCAGTATCCAATTTCTGACGGACGGAACGGAATGGTTGGTAGGCGCTTTTAACACAGTTTATAAAAAGCCGCCGGGAGCAAATCGGACATCACGCATGCAAGGCGCCGTCGAGCCGGTACTTGATATAAAATTATTTTCTTCTACGCACGGTATTGGCGTAGGCGATCACGGAACGGCCGTATATACTACTAATTCCGGAAAACAGTGGCATACAGCCTCGCTTAATTCTTCGAGAACTTTTCATTCCTTGTCTTTAACCGGCGAGGAGTCGGCTATCGCTGTCGGTGACAGCGGATGGGTGATTCGCTCAACCGATGGCGGAATATCGTGGTCATCAATGCATTCGGGTTATTACAACACGCTTTACGGAGTGGATTTCGTTAACTCGAACAATGGGTTATCGGTTGGTCAATCCGGTATTATTTTGCGAACCACGGATGGTGGTAGCTCGTGGACACAGTGTGTCTCTAACGTTATAGCCAATTTACGGTCCGTTAAATGGGTAACACAACAAAAAGCAATAGCCGTTGGCTCGCATGGGCTGATTACACGGTCGACCAACAGCGGATTGTCATGGCAAGTCGTCGCTTCTCCAATTCAAAGTGATCTCCGATCGGCAGTTTTTGCGGATAGTATGAACGGCATTGCGGTTGGAATCGATGGAGCGGTCATTCGTACAACCAATAGCGGATTTTCGTGGGAAAAAATTGTCATTAAACGTGACGGAGGTTTGGGCGTACAGATACCGATCGAAGATGCTTTCTACGACGTGGATTTTATCACGCCGTCAAAGGTAATAGTTGTTGGAGAGTTCGGCTCGGTCTATCGGAGTCTGGATACCGGCAAAACTTGGCAAATTGATACGGCGTATGCTACCAAATTTTTTCATGACGGTTACGCCGTTGATTTTCTAAATGATACTACCGGTACAACTGCCGGTCAATACGGTAATATCATTGCCTATCGTCCGGCCGGATTCGTTCCACATGAACCGGAACCGGAGATTCCCGAAACGATATTTCTTGCTCAAAATTATCCGAATCCTTTTAATCCTGAAACGCGCATTCCGTATGGTTTGACTAATCCCGGCCCGATCAAGATTACGATTTACAATGTTCTGGGACAGGAAATACGGACATTACTTGTCGCGCATTCACATCCTGCCGGTGAATTTACCGTTACATGGGACGGAAGGAATCGAAACGGTCGCACCGTTGCCAGCGGAGTGTATATATGTGTCATGCGTTCAGGAAAAATTACTAAATCACGAAAGATGTTATATGTTAAATAGATCGCTGATTATGTTTCTTCTCGCCATAGTCGGACCTGTAACCGTGTTTGCTCAGGCTCCGCAACCGCGGCGCGTCATTGTTAAATTCAAATCGGCCACATTGCAGAAACTTTCCGAACCGACCTCATCCGCATTACGAAAAGAAATGGCATTGTCGCGCGTGGCTTCCTTGCATGTGATGAATGGAGAAATCTGGGAGTTGCAGGATTCTACCGTTTCAATCTCCAATGTAGTAGCTCGGTTGCGCGATCAGGATTGGATCGAATATGCGGAGTTAGATGAATGGATTCCATTCCCCAAAATCATTCAGGAAGAAAGTGTTTCGGCAGCCGATGCTTTAGCCAGCGATCCGCTCTTCAATGATCTGTGGTCAATGAATAATACTGGACAATCCGGAGGTAAAAGTGATGCGGATATTGACGCCGTTGAAGCGTGGAATTTTCAAACCGGTAAACGAATCAAGATCGGCGTGATCGATACAGGCATTGACTGGAATCATGAGGATCTTAAAGAAAATATTTGGATCAATCCGGGCGAAGATATCGATCATGACGGAAAACTTACATCCAACGATCAGAATGGAATCGACGACGACGGTAATGGTTTTATCGATGATATAGTGGGTTGGGATTTTGTTAATAATGACAATCAACCATACGACGATATAGGCCACGGAACACACGTGGCCGGAACAATTGCTGCAGTTGCCAATAATGGAAAGGGCGTGGCCGGCATTGCGTGGAGTGCACAGCTAATTGCATTGAAATTTTTGGGTAAACGCGGTGGTCGAGTTTCAGACGCCGTGCAAGCGATTGACTATGCCACGATGATGGGCGCGAAGATTACCAATAACAGTTGGGGCGGGAGCGGTTACTCACGCGCTCTTTACGATGCAATTGAAGCAGCGAATCATGCCGGATGTTTATTCATGGCGGCGGCCGGCAATGATGGCTGGGACAATGCCGTATTTAGTCAATTCCCGGCTAATTACGCATTGGATAATATTATTTCCGTCGCAGCGACCAATCGGCAGGATGTGCTGGCTGGTTTTTCTAATTATGGAAAAACCATTGTCGACCTTGCAGCGCCGGGGGACGAAATTATAAGCACTGTTCCTAATAATAAATATGCCAAATATTCCGGTACGTCGATGGCAACACCGTTGGTCACCGGCGCGGCGGCTTTATTATGGTCTGAAAATCCGCAATTGCCCCATTGGCGCATTAAAGAAATTTTATTGGAAACAGCCGATAAATTAAACTCGCTTGAGAGTAAAGTCGTAACCGGTGCAAGACTCAATGTATTACAAGCGCTTTTAGAAACTCATACTTCAGTTATTGTTGATCCCGATACGATTTCATTTCCTGTGATCTTGACGGGATTGACATCCGAAAAAGCCATTCGCATAAAAAATTATACTGATCAAACCAAAACGATTACTGCAAGTTCTAATTCGGCTGCATTTCAGCTATCTGAAATGTCTTTCCAACTGGCGCCTCATACAGCCGTTGATATTTCGTTAACTTTTTCTTCGGTAGTTGCCGATAATTTCGAATCAACCGTTGTGATTAAGGAAAACGATATTACGATTAAATCGGTGGTCACCGCGGCGACGGCCGTTAATAATCTCCCGACGGTGGGTTATTCAAAAGATGTATTTCAAAAACAAATGCTTTCGCAATCAACGGTATACGACACGCTTAAACTGAATAATTTGGGCAACAGCGATCTTAACTGGAATATTACTTCGCCCATGCCGTCATGGTTGAGTATTATGCCAATGAGCGGAACGATTCCGTCCGGGCAAACGACAGAGGTTGTTTTAGAATTCTCTTCCAACTCGCTCAAAGTTTTTGATGAGCATTTTACCAATATTGATTTTGCGACTAACGATCCGAATTTAGTACTATTGCGCATCGGCGCATATGTAAATGTTGAACAATTTACTCGCGTCACCACTGGATCCATCGTGACTGGCGGAGGAAATTCGTATTCGAGTAATTGGATTGATTATAACAACGACGGTTTTCAAGATCTTCATGTTGTAAACTACGGTGAAAACGATTTTTTGTACAAGAATAATGGTGATGGAACATTTACATCCATAACCAATTCCGGGATTACACAAGATGGCGGCGCAGGATCGTATTCTGCAAGCTGGGCGGATTATGACAACGACGGATATGTTGATGCGATGGTAGTGAATGCTGACGAAAATGGAAATAATGCGTTATACCGTAATAATCAAAATGGCACATTTACAAAAATCACCGGTCAGATCGATCACGGGGCAGCAAAGCAGTATTCAGTTGCCGGGGCATGGGGAGATTTTAATAATGACGGGTTTGCTGATTTATTTGTAGCCAATGAAGGTTTTATAGTCAATCGATATGGGAAGCAGAATTTTTTATATTACAATCAAAATGGAATATTTACACGTTCAACTCAGCCATTGATTGCCAATGACACGACTTGGGAGAATAGCGTTTCACTGGTCGATTATGACAATGATGGCGACACGGATGTATTGACAACTAATTGGCCATATCCTAATATTTTATACACACAAACCTCTGCCAATCAGTTTACGCGTATGTTTCTCGGACAAGGAATTCCGAATGATTACTGGAGCAGTAACTGGGCCGATTATGATAATGACGGCGATCTCGATGTTTTCATGACAGGATTATCCCAAGTGAGTTTGAATCCCAATAAACTTTTCCGTAACGATGGTAACGGAATGTTTACGGAATTGGTTGACGCCGAAATGGCTAAGCATCGTGCGTATTTCTCGATCGGAAGCACTTCGGGCGATTTTGATAATGATGGCGATATCGATATTTATGTGGCCAACACCAAAGATTTTGTTGGCGGTCCTGATCCGGGTTTCTTTTTTGTCAATGAAGGTGGCATGCAATTTAAACGTATTGAAAGCAGTGTCATCACTTCTGAAATGATCGTGGGACACGGTTGCAGCTTTGTTGATGTCGATCGAGACGGTGATTTGGATCTTTTCGTCGCCGCAGGTACGGACGATCACAATGATCCCGACAATCCAATCTCAAACAATAACTTGTTGTTCCTCAATAACGGCAATGCTTATCATTGGATGAGTGTGCGTGCAGTCGGTGAGACGGCTAATCGTAGCGGAGTAGGAGCTCATATTCGTGTGAAGGCGACGATCAACGGGCATTCGGTTTGGCAATTGCGTGAAGTACAGTCATTGACGGGTTATGCATCGCAAGACGGCTTTGAAATCCATTTTGGGTTAGGCGATGCTACGACCGTAGACTCACTTGTTATTGACTGGCCGAATACAAATCATACACGTACAGTTTACACGAATTTAGCGGTCGATAAATTTTATACAGCCAAAGAAAACGGGCAGATTCTTTCAAAATCGCCGCGAACGAAAATTCCCGAAGTTTTTTCTCTTGAACAGAATTATCCAAATCCATTTAACCCGACGACCTCGATACACTATGAATTATCCCAAAAGGCAAAAGTGACATTAAAAATTTATAATGTTTTCGGGCAGGAAGTGAAGACATTGATTGCCGGAAAAGATCATGTCGCCGGGCGTTATGATGTCGAGTGGAATGGCCGTAACGATCAGGGAAATCAGGTCGCGTCAGGCATCTATTTTTATCGTCTCCAAGCCGGTTCACTTAACAAAGTCATGAAGATGACGTTTATAAAATAAGCGCATGTTGCATCATAGATAAAATTCAATTATTTTTAATTCTAGTTAACTGAAAATGCACATGAAAATTTTGATTCTAAACGGACCCAATCTTAATCTGCTCGGCGAACGTGAACCGGAAATTTACGGACACGAAACCTTAGCGGATATTGAGAAAAAGTTGCGTGGAAATTTTCCCGACGTTGAGATCACCATGCGTCAGTCGAATGTTGAAGGCGAGTTGATTAATTGGATCCAGGAAGCGCGCAAAACCTTTCAAGGCATCGTATTGAATGCTGCGGCTTTGACGCATTATTCGTACGCATTACGGGATGCCATTGAAGCGATTACTATTCCGGTTGTGGAAGTCCATATTTCCAATATCTATGCCCGGGAGACATTTCGGCATCATTCGGTTTTGGCGCCTGTATGTATCGGACAAATTTCTGGGTTTGGTTCCGGGAGTTACGAGCTGGGCGTGCGGGCTATTTTAAATTATCTGCAAAAAAAGAGTTGATAAGACTCACGATTAGAACTGTTGAAATTAAAAACCCCGAAGATATCTTCGGGGTTTTTTGTTTATTTTTTCTTCTTCTTGGCAGCTTTTTTAGTTTTTTTCTTCGGAGCCGATTTTTTCACTTTTTTCTTAGCTGTTTTTTTCGCCGGCTTGGATTTCTTTTTCTTTTTGTTTAATCCCAATGCATCCGCCATGGTGATGCCGATGTCTGCGGGACTTTTGACAACCGTGATGCCGGCCGATTTCAAAGCCTTCATTTTTTCTTCAGCGGTACCTTTACCGCCGCTAATGATCGCGCCGGCGTGGCCCATACGGCGTCCCGGAGGCGCAGTCTGACCTGCAATAAATGCTACGACCGGTTTTTTGAAATTTTTCTTCACCCACGCGGCAGCTTCTTCTTCCGCCGTGCCACCGATCTCTCCGATCATGACAATGCCATCGGTATCTTTATCTTCAGCGAACAGTTTGAATGCATCGACAAAACGGGTGCCGATTACCGGATCGCCGCCAATGCCTATACACGTGGACTGTCCGATACCGAGCTGCGTCAATTGATAGACGGCCTCGTATGTCAGCGTCCCTGAACGCGAGATTACTCCAACGCGGCCGGATTTGTGAATGAAAGCAGGCATGATGCCGACTTTACATTTGCCGGGCGAGATCACACCGGGGCAATTTGGACCAACGAGATGTACGTCTTTACCCTTGAGGTATTCATATACGCGCGCCATATCCGATGCAGGGATGCCTTCCGTAATACAAATAATGGTTTTGATTCCGGCCTCGGCTGCTTCGATGATCGCATCCGCAGCAAATGCCGGCGGAACGAAAATTACCGATGTATTGGCCTTAGCCATTTTAACGGCATCGGAAACGGTATTGAATACCGGAACATCATATTTGAGTTTGTCTTTTTCGTTGCCTTTATACTTCATACCGCCTTTGCCCGGCGTGACACCGGCAACGACATAAGGGCCGTATTCCGTCATTTGGCTCGTGTGGAAAGTGCCTTCTTTGCCTGTGATGCCTTGCACCACCAATCGTGTTTTCTTATCCACCAGTACGCTCATCGGATGATTCTCCAGAAGTTAAAAGTTCAAAAGAAATTTATAATTTTAATCAATGTATGCAACATAATACAACTCCAAAAACCGGCAACCACGTCATCCATCATTACGCCCCAGCCGCCTTTCAATTGTTGCATGTGATCGGCGCCCAACCATTTCGTAATATCCATCAAGCGGAATAGAATTAATCCTATCAGAATCCAAATCCATGATTTTGGGATTAGAAACAGCGTTAACCCCATTCCAACAATTTCATCGATGACAACGCATGAAGGGTCGTGTCCGTAGATCGTTTCAACGCGTGTGGCTGTCCACACGCCTAGGCTGAAAAACAGCGCAAGTATAATGAAAAAAACCGCATGAATCAATACCGAAGGCTCATTTGGGAAAAAAATATAATACAAAAAAACGGCCAACAAGCTTCCTACCGTGCCTGGCGCTTTAGGAAAATAACCGACGCCGAACCCGGTGGCGATCAACTTGGAAAAAAACATCATAAGGGATTAAGAATTTTTGAAGAAACTGAACATGGCGAGATGGCGCAGGCTTTCACGATTTTGATATAAGTAGACAATGCCGGATGCAGCCGTCAGCATGGTGACGCACAGCATTCCCGCATAGATGACGTTGTATTCATTAATAACCATGACCGTCGTATTGATATGGTCACGATAATCGGTTTGCCACGAAGTAAGTCCGGATTGTAACGAAACGAAAATCAAAATCACACCAATCATAATCATCTGAGAAACGGTTTTGAACTTGGCAAACAAATTGGTCATCATCGGTTGACCATGGCTCATCGTATACGAACGCAATGTCGTAACGACAAAATCACGCGACATAATCACCACGACCATCCACAATTTGACGACGCCGAGATAAACCAATGAAAAAAATGCCGAGAGCACTAAAACTTTATCGGCCAATGGATCAAGGAATTTTCCCCATGCCGAAGTATAACCGTATTTGCGCGCAAGGTAACCGTCATACCAATCCGTTACGGATGCAAAAAGAAAGATTAAAGCGGCGAAAATTTGCAGACTGTCGCTCAATAAACAGTAAACAAAAACAGGCGTGAGTAAAATGCGAATGACCGTAAGAATATTGGGAAGGCTGCGCATCCATTTCCCCCAATTGAATTAATTTAAACAGTGACTAAGAAATAACTTGTAATCCAAAAAGCCGCGAAATATATTTACACGCCTAATGTATCAGAATTGATGTTTTAAGGCAAGTTTTTTCTTAATTACCAATGTGTTAATACGGTATTTCGCGATGATCTGGCACTACATCGATAGCGGCGTCCATCCCGGTCAATGGAACATGCATCAGGATCAAAAACTGGCGAAGGAACTTGGAAACGGTTTGCGTCCACCGACTTTACGTTTTTTTCAATGGCAGCCTTATTGCATTTCGCTCGGTAAACATCAGAAGATCGATGATATTGACATGGAAAAATGTACATCCGAAAACATTGACGTGGTGTATCGCCCGACCGGAGGCCGTGCTATTCTGCATGCGGAAGAATTGACTTACAGCGTCATTTTCAGCGAACGTAACGCAGGGGGAATTGAAGAAACGTATCGTCAAATCAGTGAAGCGCTCGTGACGGGCTTACGGGAAGTTGGAATTCCGGCGGCGATGGTGATGACGCAACCGGATTTTAAATCCCTGTATCGTCAAACGCAATCAATGTCTTGTTTTTCAAGTTCCGCTCGATATGAAATACAAGTCGATGGCCACAAACTCGTCGGCAGCGCGCAACGTCGTTTAGCAGGTGCCGTACTCCAACACGGATCCATTCTCACCGGACCGTATCATCGGAGGTTAATTGAATTTCTTCGATTAAACGATCAGGACCGTCAAATGGCCGAAACAATGATGAACGAAAAAACCATCGACATTAGTCAAATCAAAAATGTCGATTTGGGCGAACTCAAGCAGTCGATTCGAACGGCATTTCAGAAGCTTTTTAACATTGAATTTATGGATGAACAGCTTGAAGATTGTATTTCAGCTTGATGAACTTCCGTGTTTGCGCAATTGCTTTAATAAACTGTTAAAATCTTTAGGCAATGGCGCATCGATAGTTTGCATACTGTGTCGGCGTGGATGCTCAAATGTTATGGATTGAGCGTGAAGGGTCAGTCGGGACATAAGCGGCTTTTCGATTTCACCGATTTTGGTTTTATAATCTTTCTTCAGTGTAGAAAGATAAATTTCATTCTGTTCTCCATAAATTTCATCGACGGCCAACGGATGGCCGATTGCTTTGAAATGAATGCGAATCTGATGGAGACGTCCGGTTTCAGGAGCCGCTTCCACCAATGTGTAGGATCGAAACGTTTCCAAAACTTTATAGTGCGTGATCGATGGTTTACCTTTGGAATCAATACAAACGGTTCCGGGATTGGAAGGATGTTCGGCAATGGGTAGATCAATCGTACCACTCGACGATGATACAATACCGCTTACTAGAGTGAGGTATATTTTTCTAATGGAATGTGTTTCAAATTGACGGTTCAATACCTGATGCGATTCCGCATTTTTGGCGACGATCATTACGCCGCTTGTTTGTTTATCAATACGGTGAACGATCCAAATTTTTTCATACTGTTTTTGCAGCAAGCCAAGAACATTGGAAATAGTACGATCAAAACGGTCGGGAATAGATAAAACGCCGGCGGGTTTATTAATCAAAATACAATCGTCATCTTCGAACAAAATTTCCATACAGGCAAGAATAAGCGTAATCCTTTTGAAGTTCAATTAGATTTTTAGGAAAAGTATGAACGATCTTCCGAACGTGACGATTTATACCGACGGTGCTTGCAAAGGAAATCCCGGACGCGGCTCGTGGGCGGCCATTTTGATTTGGAATAACGGCGAAACCGTTATCAAAGAAATTTCCGGAGTGTTTGAACAAACGACCAATAACCGGATGGAATTGACCGCCGTTGTCGAAGCGCTGAAAAACTTAAAGAAAAAATGTAATGTGACCATTTACTCCGACAGCGCGTACATCGTAAATGCGTTTCGGCAAAATTGGGTGACCAATTGGCAGCGCAACGGTTGGAAAACGGCGGATAAATCGCCGGTCAAAAACCGTGAACTTTGGGAAGCCATTATCGATTATTGTTCACAACATCATATCCGATTCGAAAAAGTTAAAGGTCATGCCGGCGTTCATTACAATGAACGTGTCGATCAATTGGCCAACCTGGCATTAGAACAATGAAATGGGCGCATCGAATTGAATGGGTACTGCTTCGGTGTTTTCAAAAAACCTTGAAACATACTTCTGCCGATCGAGCATCCAACGCAGGGGCCTGGTGCGGACGGCTTTTCTACAAACTTGGCATCAGAAAAAAAGTTACGATAGCAAATTTATTGGCTGCAGGAATAGTAACTGAAGAAGTTGCGGCAAAGCGACTCGGAAGGAAAGTCTATCAGAATCTGGGCCGGACTTTTTTTGAATTACTGATTTTACGAGAGATTGATGTTTCAGACGAAACTTTTTTTTGTTTGGAAATTCCGGACGGATTCGAAGAAGCGATTAAAAACGGCGCCATATTTATTTCGGCCCATATAGGCAATTGGGAGTTGCTGGGCAAGAAGCTCGTTCAACGCGGAATCCGGTTGGCAGTAGTCGTGAGGAAGCAGACCAATCCGTTTATCGATCGATTGGTCAACCATGAACGTGAGGCTTGTGGTATGAAAGTCGTTTTTGATGACGAACCGCTCAAAATCCGCCAATTGATCGACGAGCATTATTGTATTGGCTTATTATCAGATCAGGATTTCGGAAGTAATACCGTTCAGGTTGAATTTTTCGGTCGAAAATGTTTTGCGCCAAGCGGACCGGAATTCCTTACTGCTAAATATCGGTTGCCGGTTTTTATGTGCCTGGCGCAACGCGTTGATAAAAATCGACACATTTTTAAAGTTGAACAACTGCAAATGGTCCAAAATTTTACACAAACATATACATCCAAAATCGAGGCTGCAGTTCGGGAAATGCCTGAACAATGGCTTTGGGCGCACAAACGCTGGAAAGAACGGCCTTGATTTAAAAAAACTGTTTCGCTAAAATAGTCTAGTACTGCCTTCCTGAATTGACCCTATACAGTATGATTTTGAAAAGGTTACAAAATACCGACACGGAAACGCTCCCATCTTCTACAAAAATTTCAACTGAAATTTTAGTTGTCGATGATGAAGAAAATGTGTTGCATGTCCTAAAACGGGTGTTGGAAGAAACGTACGTCATTTATACAGCGACGAACGGACAAGACGGCCTGAAGGTATTGAAGCAAAATCCCAATATTGCATTGATTCTATCGGATCAAAGAATGCCGAACATGTCGGGAACGGAATTTCTCAACCGTTCAATCGACATCAAACCGGATTGCGTCCGGATCATACTTACCGGGTATACGGATGTTAAAGACCTCATCGAATCGATCAATGCCGGGCGTGTTTTTCAATATTTAACCAAACCTTTCGAACCGGATGACCTGCGTATTGCCGTTAAACGCGGCGTCGACTATTATATCAAGAGCAAAGAGTTAGAAATTGCTCATGCGGAACTCAAATCTGCTTATGATAATCTTAAGAATGCCAAAGAGCAATTGGCGCGCACGGAGAAGATGTCGATGCTCGGTCAATTGATGGGCAGTATTTCGCATGAGATTCGTAACCCGATCAATAATATCGGCAACTCCGTACGCCTCATTCGATTTGACTGGGATGTCGTCAAAGATATTTTGCTTGCCATCGACAATGCTTCACAAAAATATCCTGAAATTAAAAAAATCTTTGCCTCACTTGTTGAAAAATTCAATATCCGCAATTCCGTCAATGATTTCGATGCGGCTTTGCAGATTATCGGTCACTCGTGCGAGTTGGTTACGGAAATTATCGAAGATCTCCGGGGGTTTTCACGGTTGGATGACGCGGAATTTGCACGCATGGATCTTCACGGTGCGATTGAACGTGCTCTTTCATTATTGCGGCCTAAATTCAAACACCAGGTCGAATTTGTAAAAGAATTTTCGCCGATCTCTCCTGTGATGGGTCTGCCGGGACCGGTTTCGCAAGTCATGATCAATATTGTCAATAATGCCGCGCAGGCTGTTTTTGATAAAAAAGGGGTTGTCAAAATTAAGACGGAAGAAACGAACGGCTTTGCAAAAGTTTCTATAACTGATAATGGCATAGGAATTCCTCCCGAAAACATGAATCGTTTATTCGAAGCTGGCTTTACTACAAAAAATGATGAGGAAGGCACTGGGTTAGGTCTGACGATTTCGTACGAAATCATGCAGAAACATAAGGGGAAAATTGAAGTGGTGAGTGCGGTAGGTAAAGGAAGTACGTTTACGTTATATTTTCCAATCGATCAATAAAAGTGCCGAGGAGGGGAGTTGAACCCCTACGCCCTTGCGGGCACTAGTACCTGAAACTAGCGTGTCTGCCATTTCACCACCTCGGCAAAAGCGAAGCGATTATACAAAATTAGGTAAGAAATTTCAATAAGAAATTTCAATAAGAAATTTCAAATGATTATTCGACCTCTCCGTCGTAACGCTTTCATAAAAAATTATATATATTTTTCACTTTTACTTTAAAGAAAAAAAACCTATACTTCCCACGGTTCACACTAGTCACCTGTTTTATCGAATTTCTATCTTTCGCTGTATTAACCTGGTACTTGCATGCTTCTCGAAGAGGTCATTGGCCAATTAAAGACATTGGCGCATTTGGAAGCAGTAGAAAACATGCGTCGTATTGAAGTTCCTACCGACCATGTTTTAGGCGTGTCCATTGCCGCTTTGAGACGATTTTCCAAAAAGATCGAAAAAAATCATAATTTAGCTCAACAATTGTGGAATGCCGGTTTCTATGAAACCCGTGTGCTCGCGGCTTTTATAGACGAGCCTGATAAAGTTACGGAAAGACAAATGGACCGCTGGATTCGGGAATCAGAATCGTCAGAGCTTTGTGATCTATGTTGCGGTAATTTATTTGATAAAACTCCGTGGGCATATCAAAAAGCTGTCGAATGGTCCGGTAAGAGTGAAGAACTGACCAAACGATCAGGATTTATGTTAATGGCGGAACTGGCTGTTCATGACAAAAAAACGGCCAACGAAGAATTCACAGCGTTATTGGAAATCATTAAGCGCGAAGCGTCCGACGACCGCAGTCTTGTAAAAAAATCAATGGGGTTAGCCTTGCGTCAGATTGGAAAACGCAATGCGTGCCTGAATGCTCATGCTATACAAATAGCTACATTACTTAATACTTCCGAACTTAAACCTGTTCGCTCAATAGGCCAGGAAGCATTGCGTGAATTAACCGATGCTAAGTTACTTCATCGGCTCCAACCTCTTCAATCTTCTTAAAATCCCGCATACATAATTGCTGTGTCTCCCGGCATTTTCTGATTCGAGAAATTATGTGAAATGACTGCGTTTTGATCCAATACCACAAAACGTTCATTCCCTATTCGTATCTCATCGGAATCATTCACCTCATAAGCATACGCGTCAAATACCGGGATACCGTTAATGATAGTCCCATTGGTGCTATGCAGATCACGAATATACAAGCGCTTATTTTTCCAGCCAATTGCCGCATGATGTCTGGAAACGAACGGCGCATCGATGACGATACGATTGTCAAATGCACGCCCAATGGTTAACTCGATGTCTTCTTCAAGCAGAAAATTACGGCCACTGTCGATATGATAAAGATACTTTAAAGATTTCACAAAGACCTCCTTTGGTTGTTATGAGGTCAAGGCGGGTCACATGCAACTTACAATTCTCTATCTAACAGAACATTGACGGCGGTCACATTTTTTTGGGAAAAATGTCGTAACTATTGAATGGAGTTTTAACGTTTTGTAATCTTAATGTCGAAAGGCATACTATGAAGAATAGTAGTATCGTAATTATTTTACTGATTACCGCAATTGGAGTGCATGCACAGGACAAAGGATTTGGGTTGGGTGTTATTATCGGGGAACCAACCGGTTTGAATGGCAAATATTGGTTAACCCAAAACACGGCATTGGATTTTTCGGCAGCCTGGTCGTTCGTCGATGGAGGCCGTAAGGGCGATGACAAAGACGCTGTACAGCTGCATTCTGATTATTTAATTCATCATTTTAATCTGATTCCGGTTGATAAAGGCAGACTTCCTTTGTATTACGGTATTGGGGCACGTATCGTATTAAGTGATAAAACCGGATTCGGCGCACGTATTCCGGTAGGCCTTGATTACCATTTTCAAAATGCGCCCGTTGATATATTTTTTGAAATTGTGCCGGTGCTTGATTTAATTCCCAGTACGGATTTTGATCTCAACGGCGCCATTGGTGTACGTTTTTGGTTTAAATAATTTTCTAAACGGAGCAAAGATGAAACGTTGGTTATTGATCATCGGGCTTTTACTTAACACGCTGGCCGCTCAGGAAATGACAAACAAATCCGGTACGGCCAATTACGATTTGACTGCCAGATTATTACCTGTACAAAAAGCCGTACAGGGGTCGTACAAATTGGAGTGGTGGAATTTTTCTAAAGATACGGTTCGAGAAATGCAATTTCATCTCTATCTTAATGCTTTCAAAAACGAACGATCAACTTTTTTCAAAGAAGGGGGCGGTAGGACCCGTTCGTCATCCGAAGCGATGAGTGAACAAGATTGCGGATGGATTGACAGTCTTGAATTTAGTATCGATGGAACAAAACTGCCTTACGAATTCATACAAATGGATGATGAAAACGAAGACGATCAAACGGTTATTCGTATTTCGTTGCCCCACCCAGTATGGCCTCAATCTTCCATACGGATCGATGGCCGTTTTTACTCTAAATTGCCTAGGGTATTTGAACGAACAGGATTCACTGAAGATGAGTTTTATATGATCGCACAGTGGTATCCTAAAATTGGTGTATGGGAAAACGGGCAATGGAATTGTCATCAATTTCATGCCAATTCCGAATTTTATGCTGATTTCGGAGATTACCGTATGCGCATTACCGTTCCCTCCGAGTACATTGTTGGCGCCAATGCGCAGTTAGAAAAGAAAGAAACGTATGATAGTACAACAACGTACCATTTTTTTCAAAAGAATGTGATCGATGCTGTGTGGACGGCATCGCCGCATTTTACGGAGATGAAACAAACTGTGGCATCGGGAGAACGCTCCGTCGAAGTAACTTACTTATTTTCGCCGGGTCGGGAAAAAATGGCTGAACGTTATCGGGCGTGCGTTCCGGCGATGTTTCAATATTTTTACGAATGGATCGGTGAATATCCTTATCCGAATTTTACTATCGTAGATGTGCCGCTTGGAGAAGAACTGGCGTCGGGCGGTATGGAATATCCTACATTAGTGACAACCGGATCGTATTTTGGCCCATATTGGATGAACCGGTTTGTCGATAACTCATTTCTTGAAGTAGTGACATTCCACGAATTTGCACACAATTATTTCCAGAGTATGTTGGCTTCGAATGAATTTGAAGAACCATGGCTCGATGAAGGATTCGCATCGTATGCCGAACACCGTGCTCTTGAGCGTTATTTCAATACCCCGGGTAAAGTCGGTTTGATGTTTGATATAGGTGGAGCGGCCTATACATCAATGGATTATCATCGTTCGAGTTATCTCAAACATCCTGATAGGGGTACGGTTGCCGGAAAGTCGTGGGTGATTCCCAGAAGCTTTTACCAGACGGCCGTTTACAGTAAACCCGTCTTAATTCTGACGACTCTTGAACGTTACCTCGGGCGTTCGGTAATGGATAAAATTTTATCAACGTATTATCAACGATGGCGTTTCAAACATCCGAAAACGCAGGATTTCATAGATGTAGTCAACAACGTTTCCGGGCGCGACATGCAATGGTTTTTTGATCAATTTATTTTTACTTCCAAAGCGGTCGACTACGAAGTAGTTGATATTACTTATGAAACAGATGAAGCATCCGGGCTGATCCATAACATCGTGAACATACGAAATAATGGAGAAGCGGTGATGCCGGTCTCGATTTGTTTTCGATTTGAAAATAGCGATTCACTGACGGCCGAATGGGATGGAAAAGCAACTGAAAGAAAATTTGAATTTAACACCACTTCAAAAATCGTTTCATGTTGGATTGATCCCGAAAAAATCAACGTAATGGATGTACGCTGGAGTAATAATTTTTTGTCAGTCGAATCTTCATATGAAGGCATTGCCCGATATACTTTGAGAATTCAGAATTGGGTACAATCTTTATTAATGAATTTGTCCGTGTTTATTTGAGGAAAAAAGTTATGATCGATCTGTGGAGTTCTAGTTGGAGAAAAATCGGGCGTTATAAAGGCTTGGTTGTATTGTTGTGGATTTCGACGATTTTATTTTCTTTACCGGTGATGATTTATCTTCAAACGTCTTTTGGACGCTTAGATAAAACCCATGTTCCGAACGAATGGCTTCAATCATTTGTTTTTACTTACCTGACAGAATTTATTTCCGATGATCCGGCATTTCTCGGGCTATTATTGGTGTTAATAGTGCTTTTGGTTTTCATGTACGCCCTGCTCAATGTTTTTCTGACAGGTGGCATCCTTGGCGTCGTTACAAAGTGCAGTTCGGTTAATGATTCTATGGAATGGTCCTTTTTTTGGTTAAGTGCAAAAAAATTCATGGCTCGCTTTTTTTTGCTGTTGATGATAACCGGTGCAACAAGTCTGGCTTCTATGCTATTGCTTACATTGGGATTTCCGGGTTTTGTAATGATCCTGTTGCTGTGGTGCTTCTTGATTATGGTATCGGATATGACCAAAGTCAAAATGGCTTCGTCGGATCTCGGACTTGCGCGCAGTTATTTTGATTCGTTTCGATGGGTTTCAAAAAATCTTTTTCCATTAATCGGCTTGTATCTTCTTAATATCATTCCCTTATTGATAATTTTTTTGTTATGGAGGTGGGTGGACGGTCTGATTAATGCAAATTCTACAGCGAAAATTGTTTTAATTTATTGTAGTCACCAAGTGCTGATGATTATCCGTGCTCTGGTTAGAGTCCAAATTTATGATCTCCTAGCCGTTTTTCATAAACTGAAGAGCAATCAGCCTGAAAATGTATCGGTTAATGGTACAACTTTTCAGGAAAGTGCATAAAATCACAAGCTGGTTCTTCATTGAGTTAAATGCTTGAAAAATCCGCAATTTTAACGGGTTTTTTATCAAAAAAAAGTTTGACAATTCATCTTCTTTTCAATATATTTCGGTGCTTTTTTTGTGAATTCAGTAAATTCAAGAGTTTAATTAAAAAAACGATTGAAAATCTGGTGGCGAAGCTTTAATAAGCTCGTACTACCAGCCGGGTGAGTGGTGAACATAACTTGCTACAAAGTGCAAAAAAATCATCGCCAAAGTACGTAACCTTATTGGTGATGTTCGACCAGAGTTCGAATCCTAAAAGTTTTCGAATGAAGGTTAACCGGATCAAATGGCTGACCGGTTTTTTTGCAGCTGTTTTCTTGGTATTGATCGGTTCTTTGATATATTATTATGCGCATGCCTATAAGGTTTTTTATTACGATGATCTTCAAACGCAGTACGATCAATTGGCTGCGGATAATTTGCGCGTAAAGTCGATTGAAAGGGAATACCGGCGGGTTAAACAAGAGAATGAAAAAATCCGCAAAGTTTTCGGTTTGTTAGGTCAATTGGAAAGCGACAGCGGCGTTGCAGCGCGTGAAAAGCGCGACAATAGTATGTTCAGTACTATGCAAGCAATGAACGCACCGGCTGATGAACCTATCGAATCGAAAAATATCGCGGCATCGGATCAGGAAAGATTGTGGATTCCAGATTATATGATTTCATCTCGCGTCGTTCCATCGCTGATGCCGGTTAATAGTAACTTCATCGCCCGTGGATATAAAGAAGTCAGCGAAAACCAGAAAGCGCCACATTACGGAATCGATATTGTTGCCGAAGAAGGCGCTTTAGTTAAAGCAACAGCCGATGGCTGGATTATGTTTGCAGACTGGTTGACCGATTACGGCAACACGATTATTATGTATCATGGTTACGGATATTTTTCTGTATATAAACATTTGGAACATATCTTGAGCCGTGAAGGATTGGCCGTAAAGTTAGGCGATCCGATTGGAACGGTTGGGAAAACAGGATTAATGGCAACTGGGACGCATTTACATTTTGAAATTTGGAAAGACGGTATCGCACAAGATCCGGGTGAATTTTTGCCGCAGATCCGCGAGGCTTTGGCGGCATCGCAAATAGACAGTTTAACCATCAAACCATAGTAAAGGCATTATATGGCCTTTGGTAACAAAGACAACCCTCAAGAAACCCCTACCGGTTCAGGATTGAATTTAATCGGCCGTGGTACGTCCATTACCGGCACGATTCAGTCAGCGTCGAGCATTCGTATCGAAGGCGAGATCAAAGGACAAGTCATCTGTCATGATCTGGTCACCGTAGGCGGAACGGGTGTTATCGAAGGTGATGTGACGGCCAAAAATGTGGTGATCGGCGGTAAAGTCATCGGCAATTTGGTCGTACAGGAAAAGTTAGTGCTGGAAGCAAAATCGGTTGTAACCGGTGACATCAAGGCCCGGCGTCTTGTGATCGACGAAGGTGCAACTTTCGACGGACAATGCGCGATGAAAGACAATGGACTGGTCATGACTGAGAACCCTAATAAGGATTCGATAGAATCCAAGCTGAAGAAAACCGGTCAAGCATAAACCGGGGTTGTGAGCGATCCTAAAAAAATCCATAAGTCCGTTGGTGAAACAACGAGTCAATTAGGACCCATCCTGACATGGGGATGGCAATTTGCATTGACGCTGGGAGCGCTGGTATGGATTGGTCACTGGCTGGATGAAAAATTTGAGACGAAAATTTTGTTTGTTTTAATTGGAATTTTTATGGGACTTTTCGGCGGATTCTACAGGTTATTCAGGATTGTCGCCGAATTGCCTAAACCAGGAAAAAAAGAAAAACAATCGTGAATCAGAAATATTTTTTATTTACTATTTTTGTAATTGCCATTGTCGTGTTATTGATACTTAATTCTTTTTTGACAACATCCGGCGAAATGACCATCGTACTTTCTGGTCTTGGGTTGGCATTGGTTCACGTATTATCGGGTTTTTATATGTCACGTTGGGCGTTAGCCAAACCTGTAAAACTTTTCATGAGCATCGTTATGGGCGGTATGGGAATTCGTCTCATGCTCGTGGCAATTGTTTTGGTGCTGATGGCTAAGTTAGTGAACATTGATCTTAAATTATTCGTTGTCGCTTTTGGAATTTATTATTTGTTGTTTCAAATCGTCGAAATTTATTTTATCAATCGCGGTCTTCAACTGAAGAAGGTGATGAAGAACTCATAGCATTGTTGGCGGTTATGCCGGAATGCTCGAAATCATAGGATACTACGCTCATGCTGTTTTCAACTGCCGCATCAACGGCTCAGGATTCTTTAGCCCATGCGCCCGAAAAGGTCGATATCGGCGGGACGATCCTCCATCATATTACTAATTCCAATCAGATCGAAGTTCCTTTTTTAGGATACGTAAATTTACCGCATTTTCCTGATATTCACATTGCTGGTTTGACCATCAATCTTTCACCGACGAAACACGTCGTGATGATGTGGCTGGTCGCTTTACTACTGCTTCTGGTTTTTACCGTGCTTGCCCGTCCAAAACTTATTCCCAAAGGATTATACAATTTATTCGAATCCATCATTGTTTTTATTCGGGAAGAAATTGTTCGTCCGAATTTCGGTGACAAAACCGATCGCTATATTAATTATTTCCTGACACTATTTTTCTTTATTTTATTCATGAATTTGCTTGGCCTTATCCCTTTCGGCGCAACGGCCACAGGCAATATCGCGGTCACCGCAACTCTTGCGGTGTGTACATTTATTGTGACCCAATTTACGGCGATCAAAGCGCAAGGTATTGGTGGGTATCTCAAGCACCTTACAGCCGGCGTGCATTGGCTTTTGTGGCCGATCATGGTGCCGGTTGAGGTCATCGGCCTTTTTACTAAACCGTTTGCATTGAGTGTCCGTCTTTTTGCTAACATGACGGCAGGACACGTGGTGATTTTGTCCCTGATTGGATTGATCTTTGTGCTGAAGTCGCTTGTGGTGGCTCCGATTTCAGTGGTCTTTGCTTTATTTATTTATGTGCTTGAATTATTTGTCGCATTTCTTCAGGCGTATATTTTCACATTACTATCGGCGTTATTTATCGGTATGGGGTTGCATCATGCGCACGATTCGCATCACGATGAAGCTGGTCACGAAGCGGCGCATCATTAAATTATTTTAAAATTTTCATTAAACACTTTAACCAACATTAATCGGAGGACATTGAACATGGGTGATTTAGGATTAGGCTTTTTGGCTGCAGGTATTGGCGCAGGATTGGCGACGATCGGTGCAGGTATGGGTATCGGCAGGTTAGCGGCGTCGGCGCTCGAAGGCAGCGCGCGTCAACCGGAATCGGCCGGCGATATTCGTACAACGATGATTATCTCCGCTGCGCTCATCGAAGGTGTGGCGTTGTTTGCGGAAGTTATTTGTATCCTTTTGGCTCTCAAATAACAATAACGTTTGTAAAGGCGGGAACGAAAAGTTCCCGCCATTTACCGGCTCAAAATTTATAAAATAACACAGGGATGCTATGAAGACGTTATGGCTATTGGCTTGGCTTTCTGGCGATGGAGAGCATAAAGGCGGTTTGCTTGACATTGATCCGGGATTGATGATCTGGACGATCATTATATTCATTCTTCTTCTCATTTTGCTTGGTAAATTGGCGTGGAAACCGATCATCAAGACGCTGCAGGAACGTGAAGAAAAAATTAAAAATTCGCTCGATCAGGCTGAAAAAGCCCGCCGCGATGCCGAACAATTAATTGCCAAAAATGAAGAAATTTTATCCCGTGCCAATCGCGAAGCACAGGACATTATGAAAAAAGCCAAAGAAGAGGCGGAAAAATTACGTTTCGATTATGCTGTCAAAGCCAAAGAAGATTCGGATAAAATGGTGGCATCGGCTAAAAAAGAAATTGAGAATGAGAAAAACACTGCGTTGATGCATCTCAAAAACGAAATTGCCGGGATCGCGGTGGAAGCCGCCGGCAAAGTCATCGGCGCCAATCTCGACGCGGACAAACACAAAAAACTGATCGACGATTTTATTAAAGAATTACCGGTCAATAAAAACTAAAAAAGATCTATGAAAAGTACCCGAACGGCACGACGATATGCGCAGGCTTTGTTAGAACTGTCCAGTGACGCCAAAGTGATGGAACGCCTGACGCAGGATATCCAAGGCCTGAAAGAAGCGGTCGACCAATCGCCTGAATTCCGTAATTTTTTGATCAACCCAGTAATCAAGGAAGATCAAAAGAAAAAAATTATTAAATCAATGTTCGAGAAAAAAGTTTCAACCGAAGCGCTCCAGTTTCTGGAAGTTTTGTGTCAGAAACGCCGGGAAAATATTCTGGGTGAAATCGTCGAATCGTTTTTAGATTTACGCAATGAACAACTCGGCCTGGTCAACGCTGAAGTCGTATCCGTTGTTGATTTGCGTGCCGATCAGATCGAAGCTCTGAAGAGCAAATTGAAATCGTTGACAGGAAAGACGCCGCAACTTTCTTTTCGCAAAGATCCTAGCCTCATCGGTGGTTTTTTAGTTCGCGTAGAAGATACGGTCATCGACGGCTCCGTCCGCAGGCAGCTTGAAAAATTGCGCGAAGGTTTCGGTAATACACATGCACATTGAAAACAATTGAAATTTAGAATATAAAGGAATTCAACTATGGCAGTTTCATTAAGACCGGATGAAGTATCCAGTATCCTGAAGAAGCAGCTTGCGGAATTTGAACGCGAGATTGATACGTACGAAACAGGTGTGGTTCTCCAGATCGGAGACGGTATCGCGCGCATTTACGGCTTATCCAAAGCGATGGCGAGTGAATTGATCGAATTTCCCAACGGTTCGATCGGTATGATTTTGAACTTGGAAGAAGATCACGTAGGCGCCGTGCTTTTCGGTGAGTCAAGTGAAATCAAAGAAGGCGACATTGTCAAACGTACGGGCCGCATTGCGGAAGTACCGGTCGGAGAAGAAATTCTCGGTCGTGTGGTCAATGCACTTGGCCAGCCGATCGACGGCAAAGGGCCGATTCACACCAAACACACATCGTTGATTGAACGTAAAGCCTTGGGCGTGATCGAACGCCAATCGGTAAAAGAACCTTTGGCAACGGGCATCAAAGCGATCGACGCGATGATTCCCATCGGACGCGGCCAGCGTGAATTGATCATTGGCGATCGTCAAACGGGTAAGACTGCCGTTGCGGTCGATACGATCATCAATCAGAAAGGCAAAGGCGTTTATTGTATCTACGTTGGTATCGGTCAGAAAGAATCAACGGTAGCGCGCGTCGTCCGCACACTTGAAGAAAATAATGCGATGGAATATACGATTGTTGTGTCCGCTTCGGCATCGGAACCGGCACCGTTGCAATATATTGCGCCGTATACGGGTGCGGCGATGGGAGAATTTTTCCGCGATAGCGGACGTCATGCGCTGATTGTGTACGACGATCTATCGAAACACGCAGTGGCGTATCGTCAGGTGTCGTTATTATTGCGCCGTCCTCCGGGTCGTGAAGCGTATCCGGGCGACGTATTCTATCTGCACTCACGGTTGCTGGAGCGCGCGGCCAAACTGAACGACAAACTCGGCGGCGGTTCGATGACGGCTTTGCCGATCATTGAAACGCAGGCAGGCGACGTCTCGGCCTACATCCCGACCAACGTTATTTCGATCACCGACGGGCAGATCTTTTTGGAATCGAACTTGTTTTATTCCGGTATTCGTCCTGCGATCAACGTCGGTATTTCCGTGTCGCGCGTCGGTGGAAGCGCCCAGATCAAGGCGATGAAGCAAGTAGCCGGCCGTCTGCGTCTCGATCTCGCTCAATACCGTAACCTTGAAGCCTTTGCAAAATTCGGATCCGATCTCGACAAAGTCACTCAGCAACAGCTTCGCCGTGGTGCACGATTGGTAGAAATTCTCAAGCAAGGTCAATACGAACCGTATTCCTTTGAAAAACAAATTTCGATTATTTACGCGGCGACGAACGGTTATCTTGACGAAATTCAAGTTCAGGATTGCCGACGCTTTGAAAAAGAAATGCTCGAATACATGGAATTGCGTTATAAATCGTTGCTGGATGCTATCGCGACGAAAAAAGAATTGACGGACGAAATCCGTAATCAATTGAACACGGTAATCGCCGAATTTAAATTAACTTTTAAAGTTAGCGCGTAAGCGCGGGGTGCCTTTCTACCGGCATCCTCAGCAGTTATTCTAAACGTCCTCCCTGATCAAACGTCACGGAGCGGCAAAAAACAAAGAGGAGAGTTATGAAAAGAATGTTAAATGTAATAGCCATGATGTTCGCCGCATCCGTGATCGTGGTTGCCTGCGGTGGCAGCGCTAAAGAAATTCCAATGGACAAGATGGCCAAAATTACTTTGAAACTTGTTATGGAAGGCAAAATCGAAAAAGATAAAAGCCCCAACGATCTTGAAAATACAGTAGTCGAGCCTTATGCCAAAGAAGAAGGATTCACCGCAGCCGATTTCAAACTTACGGCCAATATGATCGACAAGGACGAAAAGAAACAAAAAGAATTTGAAGAAGTCATCGGTAAACTGATGATGGAAGAAATGATGAAAGCATTGGGCGGATCGGATCTTGGCAAAATGATGCAGGGCGCCGCGGATTCAGCCGCAACGGGCGAAACCAAAAAAGAAGAAGCAAAATAATATAGGCCGAGAGGCTTGCTGAGGATGTTGGTAGAAATCATTCGCCGGCAAAACAATACCGTTCATATTTACCATAAAATGTGAGGTTGATTATGAAACGTTCACTAGGATTCATTGCAACGATCATCACGATCATGGCGCTCGGCTGGTCCGGGTGCGCACAAAAACCCAAAGAGATTCCAATGGACGCGTTCGTGAAAATATTTCTGAAAATGGCCGGCGATGAAGTTTTTATAAAAAAATATCAACGCCCGGAAGATGCCCCAATAGATGAAATCGAAAAATTTACTCAGCCATTAGGCTATACAGGCGCCGATTTTAAACATACGATGGCCGAGATCAACAAAAACGACGAAAAGAAAAAGCAATTCAACGATATATCGACGCAGGCGATCATGGAAGAGGCTATGAAAAGTCTGGACGAAAAAGCCCTTTCCGACAGCGCTGACACTGAAAAGCAATAAAAACACAGGCTATTTTTAAGGAATTGCATGGCAACGTTACGTGAAATCAGACAACGCATCAGTACCGTCAAAAGCACTCAAAAAATTACGAAAGCCATGAAAATGGTAGCAGCGGCAAAATTGCGCAAAGCGCAGGAAAATATTTTGTCCGCCCGGCCTTACGCGTATAAATTGGGCGCTCTGATCAAACATCTGGCGCTCGATCCTCAAGCGCAAAAAAATCCGCTCATTCACCATCGCGAAGTTAAAAACGTTTTGCTCGTTGTAGTGACGGCCGACCGTTCGCTGTGCGGCGCTTTTAACAGCAACATTATTCGCCGTGTCAATCAATTGATCGGTAATGAATTCAAACCCTTTCATGACGAAGGGCGTTTGAAACTGATCACGGTCGGAAGGAAAGGCGATGAATTTTTTACCAAACGCCATTATCCGGTGGCTCAGCGGTTCGTCAATTTTTTTAATCATCTTCAATATGGAACGGCGCAGGATATCGTATCGGCGTGTGTCGAGGAATATACGTCCGGCCGCGCCGATGAAGTACATGTGATTTACAATGAATTCAAATCGGCTTTGCAGCAAAATCTGATCGTTGAAAAAATGCTGCCGGTCGAACCGGAAAAGGTTCAGGCCGATCGCCGGCATAGCGTAGAAACCGATTATATCTACGAACCATCTCAATATGAAATTATCAATACGCTTGTTCCCAAACATTTGAATGTGCAGATGTGGCGTATTTTGTTGGAATCTTTTGCCGCAGAAATGGGCGCTCGTATGACGGCGATGGATTCTGCGACAGAAAACGCGGGTGAGCTTATTCAAACGCTGACGCTGTTTTACAACCGCGCTCGACAGGCGGCGATTACGAAAGAAATTCTTGAAGTCGTCAGCGGCGCCGATGCGCTTCAACAGGCCGAATAAAATTTAACATTATAAGATAAAAGGGCTAAGCTAACATGAATAAAGGTAAAATCGTTCAGATCATCGGGCCGGTGGTGGATGTGGAGTTCACGGGAGGCCACCTTCCTCACATCTACAATTCCAATATCGTTCACCTTGTCGATGGAAAAAAATTAGTACTCGAAGTTCAGCAACATCTCGGCGAAAACCGCGTGCGTGCCGTGGCTATGGATTCCACCGACGGTTTGGTTCGCGGAATGGAAGTCGAGGATACCGGTAATCCGATTCAAGTGCCGGTCGGCGATCAGGTTCTCGGACGTTTGATGAATATCATCGGCGAACCGATCGACAATAAAGGTCCTGTTAAAACTGAAAAACTTTATCCGATCCACCGTCCTGCTCCGAAGCTGAGCGAACTGGCGACGAAAAGCGAAATGTTTGAAACCGGCATCAAAGTCGTCGATTTGATCGAGCCCTATTTGCGCGGAGGAAAGACCGGGCTTTTCGGCGGCGCCGGCGTTGGTAAAACGGTGTTGATCCAGGAATTAATCAATAACATTGCCAAGCAGCACGGCGGTTATTCCGTGTTTGCAGGCGTCGGTGAACGTACTCGCGAAGGTAACGATTTGTATCACGAAATGACGGATTCAGGCGTTATCAATAAAACCGCACTTGTTTTCGGTCAGATGAATGAACCGCCGGGTGCTCGTCAGCGTGTTGGTCTGACGGCATTGACCATGGCGGAATTTTTCCGCGACGAAGAAGGCCGCGACGTGCTGCTCTTTATCGACAATATTTTCCGTTTCACGCAAGCCGGCTCCGAAGTATCTGCATTGTTGGGCCGTATGCCTTCCGCTGTAGGTTATCAGCCGAACCTTGCTACGGAAATGGGCGAATTGCAGGAGCGTATTACGTCAACGAAAAAAGGTTCGATCACATCCGTGCAGGCGATTTACGTGCCTGCGGACGATTTGACCGATCCGGCGCCGGCAACGGCGTTTGCTCACTTGGATGCAACGACCGTGTTGTCTCGTTCCATTGCTGAAATGGGTATTTATCCCGCGGTGGATCCGCTCGATTCAACTTCGCGTATTTTGGATCCGCAAATCGTCGGACAGGAACATTACGACGTGGCAAAACGCGTTCAGGAAATTTTACAAAAATATAAAGACTTGCAGGATATTATCGCTATTCTCGGTATGGACGAATTGTCCGACGAAGACAAAGTCACCGTTGCGCGTGCGCGTAAGATCCAGCGATTCCTGTCACAGCCGTTCTTCGTAGCGGAACAATTTACCGGAACGCCCGGCCGTTACGTCAAGAAAGAAGATACGGTTGCCGGCTTCAAATCTATTGTCAACGGCGAAATGGATGAATTGCCGGAGCAGGCGTTCTACATGGTCGGAACGATCGACGAAGTGGTCGAACGTGCGAAACAAATGCGCGCGTAAGGATAAGCCCATATGGAAAAAACTTTTCATCTTGAAATTATTACACCTCAGCGCGTGATTTTCAGTGGCGACGTTATTGATTTTGCCGCACCTGGAACCAATGGTGGATTTGAAATTTTGAAAAATCATGCCGCGTTCATTACGTCAATTAAAATCGGTGAAATGCGGGTTCGTCAGACCGACGGCTACGACGATTATTACGCGACGAGCGGAGGATTCGTCGAAGTGCACGACAATAAAGTCATCGTGTTGGCTGAAACATGCGAAAAAGCATCCGAGATTGATGTCAATCGCGCCAAGTTGGCTCATGAACGTGAATTGAAGCGTCTTGAAGAACGGAGCAATCTTGAACCCAACGGCGCTATGCAAGCGATTGCGAGAGCTCGTAACCGAATGCGAATTGCTGAAAGACGTTTGAAACGATAGAATTATACATTCGTTTATAAAAAACCTCATGATTTTCATGAGGTTTTTTTATTTTAAATTGTTTGAAAGAATTCTATTAAGTCGTTGGCCAGCAATTGTGGTTGTTCAATCGCGGCAAAATGTCCGCCGGTCGGCATGTCCGTCCATCGCCGAATATTGAATCCTCTTTCGATGAATTTGCGCGGTGGGAAAGGTTCTTCAAATGGAAATCGCGCAATACTTACAGGAACATTGATAAAATCGTTCTTACCAAACCGCATCGGTACTTTACTGTTCTCGTAGTAAAGCCGGATAGAGGAATGCATCGTTTCGGTAACCCAATACAGCATGACGTGTGATAACAGTTCATCTTTGGTGAAAACGTTTTCGACGTTGCCTTTGCAATCGGCCCAGCCATATAATTTCTCAACAATCCATGCAGCCATACCAATCGGAGAATCATGTAATCCGTATGCCAGCGTTAACGGTTTGGTTTTGTGCTGGTGTGAATAAGCGCCCTCTCGCCGGTACCAATCCTCGTCGTCTTTATCGAATTGAGTTTCCTCAGGGGTCCATTGCTCGCCATCGGGCAAATATGGATAATAATTTCCTGGAATATAATTTAAATGTAATCCGGCTACATTATTGGGGTACTTCAAAGCGAGTGCCGTACTGACGCCGGCACCGAAATCGCCGCCTTGTGCGCCAAATTTATCATAACCCAATTGTTGCATCAGCTTAAACCACACGTCAGCCATCAATCCGACGTTATTACCCGGAACCGTAATTTTCTGAGAGAAACCATAACCCATCATTGACGGAATCACAAGATCAAATGAGAAGTCTTTGTTTTCAGTCAATAACGGAATCAATTTCATCATCTCCAGAAATGATCCCGGCCAACCGTGAGTGATGATCAGCGGAAATGTTTTTTTCCCTTTTCCTTTGATATGGAGAAAGTGAACTTTGTATCCGTCGATTTCGGCGATAAAATTCGGATACGAATTGATCTCATGTTCCGTTTTTCGCCAGTCAAATTTTTCTGACCAGTAGACAGCCAACTCTTTCATGTAATCCAATGAGGCGCCGAACGTCCATCCGGAGTTGTCCATAGTGTCTGGCCAGCGCGTGTTTCGGATCCGCATTTTTAAATCATCGAGAACGGCTTGAGAAATATTGATAATGAAAGGTGTCATAAATTCTCTTTTTATGAGTTTTAATTTGATTCCTTACTTTTGGCTTTGCTGATTATATCACCACTTAATTCCAAATCCAGTCGAGATCAGGATGCTATTTTTATCAGTTCGGCGGTACAGACCAAGTTTGAAGTTACCGAAAAAAAATGAGGCATCGCCGGAAATGCCTACAAACCATTTTTCGGGTTTGGCTAACCATGGGTTGCGCCACGTTCGAAGAACCGAAACACCGTAAGAATATCCAAATAGGGCCGGGCGGAAGTATGCCGCATGTCCAATAAATCCACGTGCGCCGCCGAGGCCCGCTTCGGCTTCAATTGAAAAGCCGCTAATCGCTTTTAGATTTCCATCGGTCTCGAATCTTCCGCCAATCAAACCAATCGTTGCGCTGACTTTTTGGGGATTGGTGACGTGCACTCCCCATAAAAAGCTCACCACCACATCCCCCGGTTTTTGTGCAAACCCAATTCCAGTGAACAGGATCAGAAATACCATCAAACGATTGATCATAA
Organism: bacterium; assembly: GCA_019695335.1. Taxonomy (NCBI): domain Bacteria; species bacterium. Next base: position 21,072 of record JAIBAF010000022.1, on the reverse strand, counting down.
TGAAGTCAGTTAAGAGTCAAATTTATAAAGAACTAAAATACTATTTCACAGGATTTTATCCAATACAAATTACTGCAATTCAATCCTCAAATCAGGCATTTCAAACCGACCTATTGCCATTCAGACGAAATGCCATACGGATCGGATATCCGGCCTATATATTTAATGCAACGTTCCAAACGGGAAGCGACGAATTGTTACCGTAATCAATTTTATAAACAACCAAACGAAAGGGAAAACGCAATGAAAAAACTATTCTTAATGGCCGTATTGACAAGCCTATGCTTTTCACGTCTTATGGCACAGGATCACAATACAATTCAGTCGATGATCCTTGACGGCAAGGTAAAATTTGAAACGGCCTACAAAAAATGGAGCCGTGACGAGATGGTTAGCGCGAAAGCGATTTTTGAAAGAGCACTGGCCGTCGAGCCGGACAATGTTGATGCCCTGTATTGGAAAGCATATGCCGATTATCGTTTGACCATACGCAGTTTGTATGGTTCTCAAAAAGATGAGCAGATGGCTGAACAATTAGTCGAAGAAGGTATTCAGACATTGGAAACGGCAATCAAATTATCTCCGAACCATTCAGAGTGTCTTGCATTGATCGGCACACTGACAGGAATGAAAATTTCATTCAATCCGATTTCGGGAATGTGGCTTGGTCCGAAATCGAGTGGATATTACGACGATGCTATTAAAGCCAATCCAAAAAATCCACGTGCTTTTCACCTGAAAGGGATTGGCAAACTGAATACTCCGGCAATGTTCGGCGGCGGTGCGGATAAAGCCATTCCTGAATTTGAAAAAGCAATTGCGCTTTACAAAGAACAAGTAACGGACTCTATGTCAATAACACCGGGTTGGGGTTATGACGAATGCCTGACATTCACCGGTAATGCTTATGCCGAGTTGAAAGATAATGAAAAGGCCATGACTTATTATAAAGAAGCGCTCGCTATCAACCCCGATTCACGGCAAGCAAAAGTTGCAATGGCTAAGTTGGGAGCGACAAAGTAAATATTGCCTCGAGGCATGACTTTAAAAAAAAAGAGAACTTTATGACACGAACAGTATTCCTTTGGTTAACAATCTTTGTGATGGTCACACCATCACGAGCGCAGGAAAAAATGATTTTTAAAGGAACCATTATAGATAACAAAGGCGAAAAACTGGCTTTTGTAAATGTCTTCTTCAAAGATGGGGATTATGCCGGCGACGTGAGCAATGACAGCGGTTACTTTGAAATTAAAACTTCGGTTCCAGGTCCTCGGACCTTGGTCGCCGCTTTAATTGGTTATGAAACTTTTCAAAAAGCGATCCAGCTTCCGCATGAAGCTTTCATTGAAATAGCGCTTGAGGAGAAATCGCTCGATTTAAAGGAAATAACCATTGAAGCAAGTGCGTACACCGGCGGTGAAGGTAAAGTGACGCTGAATAAAATTGATGTCTATACTACTCCGGGAGGCGCTGCCGATATTTTTCAGAGCATTAAAGTCCTGCCGGGAGTTGTGCAATCGGACGAAACTGCTGCTTTGCCTGTTCGTGGCGGAAGCCCGTCGGAAAATCTGATTCTGATTAATCAAGCGACACTGAGTCATCCGTATCATAGTGAGAACACGGCAGGTAACGGGCTTTTTACGGTTGTTGAAACGGCTGTCATGAAACGGTTGTACTTTTCCAGCGGCGGTTTTTCAGTTAAGTATGGCAATGCGTTGTCAGGCGTATTGGATATTGAAACCGAAAATCGGATCCAGCAAAACCGATTTAACCTCGATTTGAATATGGTCGGGGTCGGCGGCGGGCTTCTCCGGGTTGTGAATGATAAAGTCAATGTACAACTTTACGGAAAAAAAACGAGTACGGACCTTCTTTTTAAATTGAACAAGCCTGCTTTCGATGTCGTTGAAGATCCGACATCGTCGAATGTTACCGGAATTGTGAACTATAATTATTCAAAAACAGGATTAATTCAATTGTTTGGACTCTACAGCGATGATGCGCAGAAATTTGATCTCACGCTTCAATCCAGTCAAGGCCGGTATGATTTGACGTCATCGAATCAAGTCGCAAGCTTATTATGGTCGGATGTTATCCGAAAATCATGGTTTTCGAAAACGGCGCTTTCTTTTTCGGGTTACAGCAATCGCTGGGAGTTTTTTGATTGGTACCGCGATAATTATGAATATAATCTAAAATTGCGATGGGACAATACGGTCGAAATCAATTCAAAAATGATACTGCTGTTCGGCTCGGAAGCGTATCTCGACCGATATGACATGAATTTTTTGCTTCCGAAACGACGGGGAGAATTTTATCCCGGCGCTGACAGTGTTCGCACTCAAAGTAACGATCATTCTTTTGTGCAGGGCAATTACGTCGAATTGCAAAATAAACTGGCACGTCTTTGGTCGTTGTCTTTAGGCATACGTGAAGATTATCATTCATTGTCGCAGTCTTTGACGGCGGATGTTCGTGGATCGATTGCGCACGAAATTGCATCGAATACATTCTTGAGATTTTCTGTGGGATCGTTCCATCAATATCCCGGAATAACCATGTATGATCAAAACTCCGGAAATCCCGATTTAAACCCTATGCAGGCCGTTCATACCGTCGTCGGATATGAAAAAAATATGGATGCCGTACAATTGAAAATCGAAGGATACTACAAATGGTATACTAAACTGCCGCTTGAAGATGATCAAAAAAACTATGTCAGTAAAGGCAAGGGTTTTGCGCGGGGCCTCGATTTTTTCATCAAAGGAGGTATTGGACGCACATCAGGCTGGATATCGTACAGTTTTATTCAGACACAGCGCTCGGAGTTGGATGTTCTTACCCGTCGTCCGACGATATACGATGTCACGCATAACATCAAAATTGTCCAGAAAACACGATTAGGGAAAGGATTTGAATGGTCATCAACGGCGCGGTACGCCAGCGGCAGGCCTTTCACGCCTATTGAATCCGGATCGTATGACGGACAATACTGGAGACCTGTTTATGCTCAGAAAAATTCAGACCGGTTCCCGGCATTTAAGCGGATCGATTCACGTCTCTCAAAACTCATTTTCTTCGGCGAACGGAAATACATTGTATTGTATATCGAAGGACTGAATATTTTTGGGTTTAAAAATATTCTCGATTACAGTTATTCGGAGGATTTTGCACAACGCAATGAAGTGAAAAGTTATTTCAGTAACCGAACCATTGTAGCCGGTTTTAGTGCAAGTTTATAAATGCGATTGTAGTTAAACCGATAATTCAATATTTTAAAGGAATCTTGTATGACGGATCAGGAAAAATTTCAGCAAGCGCAACGCCGCGTTTCAGAGTTAAAAAATTTTTATGGTCATCTGATAACGTATCTTTTGATCAATATCTTAATGGTGGTTTACAATATGATAACTTCTCCTAATTACTGGTGGTTTTATTGGGTCACATTCGGGTGGGGCTTCGGAATTCTGTCGCACGCTGCCCGCGTGTTTTTGATTGGCGGTCGTTTGGGCCGAGAATGGGAAGAAAAGAAAATCCGAGAATATATGGAGAAATAATCATGAAAAAGTCCTTTGAACGGCGTCTGTTTCATGAAATACTAATGTATCTTGGAATTAGTTCGGCATCAGCGTTCATTTTCGGAAGTCTATATATTTCCAACTGGACGTGGAAATCGTATCAATTCTCATTTCTCGTTGCGACCGTATTTTATATTGTTATGCGCCTGTTGCCGGGATATGCAGCGCCGAAGATCGTATCAAAAATTGTTCCGGCAGGTTTTAAACGGTCAGTCAAAACGGTTGCGATTGAATTAGGCGTGTTTGCCATGTCAGGATTACTTGGAACCTACATTGTGTTGACGATTATGACGTTGATCAGCGGAAAAAATTTCTTGGGTTCGGCACGCCTTGTTTATACGCAACTTTTTATCGGATTGATCATCACCCTGCTCGTTTCGACCAGTATTTATGCAACGATTTTCTATCGTGAAATGATCCATAAAATGTCCGAAGTGCAACAAGCAAAAGAATTAGCCATACAGTCGGAGCTTAAAGCATTGCGTGCGCAAATCAACCCGCACTTTTTATTTAATACGCTCAATTCCATTTCCGCATTAATTGCCGTTGATCCTAAAAAAGCCGATCGTGTCACTCAAAAACTTGCAGATATTTTCAGATATGTTTTGATTGCATCGGAGAAGGAAGAAGTTACTCTTGAAGAAGAATTACGTTTTATCGAAAATTATTTGGAAATAGAGCGTGTTCGTTTTGAGGATCTTTTAAAAATCGAAAAACATATCACCGAAGAATCGCTGACGCTGTTCGTTCCAAGTTTGATTTTGCAGCCTATCGTCGAAAATGCGCTTAAACATGGCATAAGCAAAAATATTAACGGCGGTACACTGACACTGCGATCTTCGTTAGAAAACGGTTTTCTGATCGTAAGTGTGGCCGACGATGGTGACGGATTTGAGCGGGAAGAAAAATCTGACGGATTGGGTATCGGCTTGGCGAACGTTGATCAACGTTTGAAAAAAACCTATGGCCAACAATTTGGCGTTCAGATTGAATCGGACTTACCAAAAGGTGTGAATGTTCGCCTCACTCTTCCAGGGAAACATCGGGGCTAAAACTATGGAAGGAACTGTCTTAAATGCTCTAGTCGTCGACGATGAAAAATTAGCGCGCGACAAACTCAAACGACTTTTAGAAGAATTGAATGATCCGGGATTAAGTGTGATCGGCGAAGCTAAGGATGGACTGGAGGCTATTGAAAAAATCGAATCGCTCAAACCGGATGTCGTGTTTCTCGATATTCAGATGCCGGGCCTTAGCGGATTTGAAGTCATTCGTAATCTGAATTACGTACCTGCCGTCATTTTTTCAACCGCTTATGATCAATACGCCATTCGCGCATTTGAAATCAATGCGACGGATTATCTGCTTAAACCATACGACAAAGAACGTTTGTCGGCTGCCATAGGAAAACTCAAACGAATTTCACCTGGCCAGGATTTGCAACGAACGGTCAAAAAGATCGTAACCGATCTGATGCAATCGGCGGGTCAATCTTTTATTGAATTGTTACCGACACGCGTTAATCAACGGATCAAACTCATCAAAACGAAAGATGTCCTATGGTTTGATACCGAACACAGCATTACGTTTGCTCATGTAAGCGGGCATCGCTACGATCTGAAATACACATTGGATGAATTGGAGGGGCGCCTCAATCAAAAAGATTTTTTCCGAACGCATCGGTCGGCAATTGTTAATTTGCATCACATTACCGAAATCGTTCCATGGTTCAACGGACAGTATAAGTTGATCCTGAATGATCCGGCCAAAACTGAACAAATAGTCAGCCGTGGCCGGGCTCAGGAATTGAAACTGTTACTGAATCTTTGATTGCGATCATGGGTCACTATGTAATTAGCACATACAGGGTTATCAGAAGTATCTTTGATTGTAATAAACAAAGTAATGACGGAGTCAGGCTCTGTACATATATTGTCAGGAACTACAGTCGTCTTATATCTGTTTGATGGGTCTTCAAAGGAGACGTCATTATCGGACATAAAGCCACTATTAGAACCAGTAACATTAATAATTGGAAATTATTTTTCATAATCCTCCGCCGATAAGTCAGATTATCAACCATTCTTTTTCGAATTAAAATGTAAATGATAGTTCGGTGACTATCTTGGAGGATTGGCCTAATTGTCGCCCTTCTAAATGGTGAATGATCGGCAATTGATAATTTAAACCTATCGAAAATTTACTCCAGGCAAAAAGCACATTGGGTGAAATCAACACGGTATGTCCGCCGCTATTGTCGATGATTTCATCAGATTCCAGTTCATGCCCTTCCCATTCTCCGTCGAGATTTAATCCCATCGCCATACGAAACCGATCGGGGTCTTCATCGATTGAAATCATGTTTTTGTTGGTATCGTAGACGTAGTATCGTAACCCGGCCCGGTAATTTACAAAATCGCCAAAGGTGAAATGGTGCGCGCCTTCCGTATTATACCGATATATAAAATCAGCAAGCATTTCCCAGCGGTTTATTTCTTTAGAAGCATCGATTATAAAAATATAGTCGATGGAACCGCTTCCGCTTTGCACATGCATGTGTGCCACGTCGCCGTCGTCAAGTTGTTTATTGGTTTTTCCAGTTGGCAACTTTATTCCGGCCTGAATAGTGATCCGCGAAGAATAATTGGGGCGTGAATTATGATAAACATCAAAGCCTGCAATTAAGCCGACATCCCCTAATCCGAACGTCGATACTTTTTCATAACCGGTTGTCATCACATCCTTTGTCGTACGCTTTGTGAGCGGAATTATAGCGCCCAAACTCCACCGCTCGCTTAAGCGATAATTAATCAACCAATTCATTGTTATATACCGTTCGTAACTTCCATTTTCCAAATCATCTCCGCCGTGAAAAGCTTGCGATTCCTTTAAAAGTGCAGAACGGAATGGCGAAGCTTCTAATATATGGGCGTGTGCCGATCCATAAATGTCTGACAAATTGGTATAACGAAAATTGAGACTGAAAGTAAATTTAGATTGCGCTGAAGGCATACGGCATTGGCAATTGTCACAGGCTGTGGCCGAATAAGCGGAAAGGATTATCAGTAGAACGAAAATCGATTTCATTTTATTTTCCTTTTTAATGATGTACACGACTAAATAAGCATTGAAATGTAACTAAAGCTTCATTGACAGGACACTTTGTTTGGGGTCCTGATCGAAGCTCATTTTGTCCAGGTTTGAACAAAATTTGAGGGTATAACCGGCGTACATCGACGAATAATTATCGCTGCCGTCGCAAGTCAGTTTACACATTAAGCATTTATCGATAACGTGATCTTGTTTGCCATCGGTGGAATCTGCGCTGACAAGAAGTGCTGCCGTTGCAGAGTCCGCGACTTCATTTTGTTTTTGTGATGGTTGATTACTGCACGCAACGTAGATCAAGGCTATTGACATTATTGTAATTATACGTACGCTAAAACTAAGTTTAGAGCTTTCCATTTTTCTACTCCGCTTTTGTAACATTGAGGAAAATATCGTTATTGCCGACGTAGGGCGACGGCAAAAGTTGTATTACAAAATATCGATGTTAGAATCAGGAATTGGGAGGGTGATCAACGAGGCAATAAATGGGTGAAGGCCATTGTAAGAAATGAGGACCTGAAGGTTTTATCTTTTTTCCAGGCTGGATTGTCAGAAAATTTGAATGCAAGCTGCAATAGAGTATTTCAAACAATTTTTCTTTGAGCGCCGGAACAGAATCTTTTTTTTGTTGATGATCTAACTGTTTCCTAAGCTGGCATCTTCCCTGGCACGTGTTATTCAGTTCGTCTTTTTTCACGCAAGTTGTTTTGGCAATGACAGCCTGATTGATTTTAAAATTTAAAATAACAGCCAGATTACCAAAAGGCTGAAGTAAAAGAACCGTGGCCGTAAAAACGCAAAAAAAAGATCGCATGAGTGCATTCAAATTGGTTAATCGGTCAAACAATACGTTAATCTTCAGAAATAGTCAACGGTTTCGTTTCAGAAAGAGGATGATTTATTTTTCTTTATTATAAATAGCCGGTCTTTTTGCCAGAAATGCTTCGATTCCTTCCTGACCGTCCGGATGCGCGGCACACGCGGCTAGCGCAAAGCGTTCATTCTGAATATGCGTTTCAAAAGACGTATTAAAAGAATCGGTGAGCAATTGTTTTGACCATCCGAAAGATGACAACGAAATTTTCAGAACATCGTTGAGTAAAACCATCGTAGTGTCGAGGAGTTGATTGGGCTCACAAACACGCGTCGCCAGGCCGAGTGTCAATGCCTCCGACGAAGAGATGGGTTTATCGAATGTTAAAATTTCCATTGCTTTGGCGAATCCTATCAAGCGCGGGAGCGAAAATGTACCGCCGCCGTCCATGGACAATCCGTTGGAAGTAAAGCCTTGCCGTAATACAGCCGTAGTGGACATGACGCGAAAATCGCACGCGAGAGCGAGTGAAAAACCGCCACCGGCGGCTATGCCATTAATGGCGGCAACAACCGGTTTGCGCATCCGCCGGATTTCAAGAATACCTTGATGAAACCGGCTGGATAATTCGTGAAAAGCCGCTGGAAGTCCGCCGTCAAATTGACGTGCCCAGCTTAAATCGCCGCCCGAGCAAAATGCTTTACCTTCACCGGTGATTAAAATGCCGTGAACTGAATCGTTTTTTGCATACGCGACTACATGGCGCGCCAATTCAGAAATCATTTCGAGATCGAGTGCGTTGTAACTTTGCGGACGATTGAGTTTAATGATCGCGATGCGATCACGCATTTCCGTTAAAACTTTTTCGGACATGATAGTTCTTTCTTCAAATTTTATTTGTTAGAAGTCAGGTTTAAATTTCCGTCCAGGTATTTCAGATTAAATTTAAACCGGTCGATGCGCCATGTCTCGCCGATTTTTCGAAGATGGAAATTATAACTGCCGACGAATGTTCGCGTGTTCCTATCGGTCGGATTTGGAAAATAATGACTGGCAATCCCATAACAAAAAGCATCGGCTTCGTTACCGGTTACGGCAATTTTATAATTGCCAGCCTGGTGATGAATGGCTTTCAAGTCTTTGAGGCCGGTTTCCCACCCGCCGGTAATTTGCTGAGGGGTTAGCCGGGTTGGTTCACCGCCTGTCAACGACGTCATGTCAAATAAAACCGTATCGGCAAAACACGACTGGACTTTACTCCAGTCACGGTTATCCGTACTTACAAACAAATCATTGATTACGTCCATAATTGCATTTTGATCGGTGAGCATTCGAACCTGCATCGCCAGTTTTTGATCGGTCTGTTGACATGCGACGATGACGAGTAAACTTGCAATGAACAATCGTTTCATACAATTAATCCTTTTAGAATTCTGTTATGATAAATGGGCCGATGCTTGGTTAAAAATTTTAGTAAAACTTTCCTGTACGGATTGAACTGGCTGCGATTGAATTGGAAAAGGATTGACGTGCGTATAGTCGTGTTCAAAATCCATAACGTCCACGCGAACAGGGATATTGCGGTAGTCTCCTTTTAATGTATTCAATACTTCCGCTGGCGGAATCACTTCGTCTTTGGCCAATGTAACGGCTTGAATACGTTGGCTCAGGTTTTCCATACGATCTTCTCGCATGCGCTTTAAACGGGGATTGCTCAGCATTGAACGAAAATAAAGCCCTGATGGATGCAACTCGCTGAAATAATGTCCCAATCGTTCGTCCCGTTTCATTTCATTGTCCAGATGTTCCATGAAAAATGAATAAATAGTCACTGAAGCGGCGCTATCCAAAATATAACGCGATACTGGGTACATCCGGTCAAGCGTAGGGCCTCCGCAAAATATAAACAAGCGAGAATCGGAAAATAAACCGCCCGGATCATTCATGAGTACTAATTCCGTCAGAAAAGCGCCGATAGAATATCCGAAAAGATCGACCATTGCATGAGCCTGAATATGAGGATGATCGTTGCGACGGATTTGCCGCAAGAGTTGGATCAGGTCATGATAGGTTTGCAATCCGGACCAGAAAAAACGTTGAGGCGTTTTATGGAGACGTGTGCTGATAGCCGCATTGACAAAGGAAGAATGGGCAATCGTATTAAATTGTTGTTTCCGCTTTTCGGAAATGGATTTCATTTCTCGGGGATCGCTCCAAGCAGCCGGCGCGCGATTCATGTGAAAAGCTATCGGAAAAAGCACAACAGCCTTGTTCGTGGATTCCGCTAGGGTCAATGCCCACGGCAGATACTTGTCCCATGATTTTTCATTAAGGCCATGCAGCAAAAGAATAGCGCCATCGGCTTTCACGGTACGCGAGGATTTGAAAATCGAATAACGAAAACGCCGGTTGCATTCAAAACTGCAGTCGGGTGCATCTAAACTCGGATGTCCTGGAATATCGGCGTCACCGGTTGTATATGATTCATGAAAAGTAATGTCATGGTTCCGGCAATAATAATCGATTCCTCCCGGCAGTACGTCGCTATTTTCCGACACAAACGTTTCATGAATGATGACCATATTACGGTCAGGAATTTCTACGCGGTCAAGGGCGTCGTTATACAAAGATTGTAATAAAGTATAATCAGATTGATACGGCATAATGAAGCACCGTTAGGTAAAATAAAAAATATAGAGAAAACATCGAAAAGGTATGGTATATCCAAATAACTCGCAAGCATAAGCATAAAAGATTAAAACTTGATGGGATAAAAAATTTCACTTATTTTGGTTTGGGTTCAAGCACTATCATGCACACAAGAGGGAACATTCCATGTTTGTTTATTCCAACCGATGGCCGTCGGGCATCGTACGTGAAAACGTACAAAGAATTTCAGAAAAACTCATCCAAGCAATTTGGGACAACTTATTCCTTACGGTCGATGACATCCGGACGACGAAAAACCTGTCTGTCAAAATTCTCGACCGGGGCCAATGGAATTTTGATGCGGGGCCGGATTTTATTGGCGCCACGATCAGAATCGGTGAAGAAGTTTTAGTAGGCGACGTTGAAATCCATTGGCGTTCATCTGACTGGAATCTTCACTTTCATACGCACGACGAGAAATATAACCGTGTTATTGTGCACGCGGTTTTCATCGACGATGACCCATCGCCGCAATCTTTCCATACTATTGAATTGAAGAACTTTCTTGGCGGATCGATAATCGCCTTGTCGGAGCGGATTCAAAAAGCGAATTCCAAAAACGATTCTATCTACTGCTATGATCAGTTGCCGGCTATTCAGCCTGAAACGGTTAAAAACTGGATTCTTCATAACGGATTGTTACGATTAAAATTCAAAGCCGGTGAGATCAAACGACTGAAAGATACGTCGCAATTATCCGTGGATGAAATTTTTTACCGTGGAATGATGGAAGCTTTAGGGTTTTCTAAGAATCGGAAACCGTTTTTGCGGTTAGCCGAAATTATTCCGTATCGACTGTTAGTCCAATTAATTCAGGAAGATGAACCAAGCCGAGCGTTGATGCGTATGCAGGCGATTTTGCTTGGTGCAGCCGGATTATTGCGGCATGATCTGCCGGATGCAACGTCCGTTCCTTTTATTCAAAGGCTTGAAGATTTATGGGCTGAATTTCAGAATCAACACTCGGTCGTTCCCATGCAAGAACGTGAGTGGAAGTTTTTTAAATTGCGTCCCGCCAATTTTCCGACCATGAGAATTGCTGGTATGGCCAAATTCATTACAACCTTTAAAAATGAAAGTCTCGCCGGTATTTTTCTTAATATTTTAAAATTGCATTCGGATCCAAACACAATCATTGCCGAAATGGAAAAGAGCCTGATCACGACTTCATACGGATATTGGAGTACCCACTATGCATGGGGCGATGAAGGCAAACGAGGCCACACCGATTTGATTGGAGAGCAGCGTGCTTTTGAAATCATTGTTAATGTGATTTGGCCGATCTTATTGATGATAGCAGAAGAAAGTGCAGACAACGGTATGATTATAAAATTAATTGAAGTTTATGGTAAAGTTGTAAGCCGTGAAAAAAACACGATTACACAGGCGATGAAACGCCAATTGGAAAACCGCTGGGGGGAAAATCAAAAGACGCCCTATTCCATGCAATATGCGCAAGGCTTAATTCAACTTCATCATCGCTGCAATGAATACAACTGTTCGTCGTGTCCGATTTTTGATACGCTGATGGCGGGCAAGAGCTGACAACTACGAAGCATACAATTGACTGTAAATCCATCGATCAAGCATAATCTTACGGATGTAACTTCCCGTTTCAAGCAGCTCTACAATTTCAGGAAATTCTTCAGGTTCATCGGCATCGTAATATTTCATCCAAAACGTAGCACGGTGAGGGCCGGCATTGTAGGCGCCTAAAATTGCCGGGACGTAATTTTTGTAAGTTTGTGCCTGCTGATGCAGATAAAACGAACCCAGGCGGATGCTTGATTCAGGGTTTTGTAAATGCATAACCTGAAAATCATCCAAGTTTAGCAGGCGGGCGAGTTCGTTGCCGGTAAAAGGCATGATCTGCATCAGTCCAACTGCGCGTGCCGATGAAATGGCATTGCTGCGAAAAGCGCTTTCGGATTTGACTAATGCCAGGAGTAAGTTCTCATCCAATCCGTGTACGTGCGCATAATGCTGAATTACGGGAATATAATAACGCGGATAAAATAATTTAGTATACTCATCCGAAAAATCCGATATCTGTTTTTTATATTTTGTACGTAGTTTGACTGCTGCATCGACGGCTAAGTTATATCCACCGATATATTCGGAAAAGCTTTTTAAAAATTTCGTCCGTTCAAAAGTTGAATAGTATTTGTCCTTCAGTGGCAAAAGCTCTCTTTCCGCGTACGTCGGATCGAGCACATCGCAGCCGATCCACGCCTTGGTAAATTCCGGTTCCAATGTCTGCAGCACTTCATCCGGCGCATCAATGAAAGGATCATTTTCAGTGGTCCGGATGCGCGGTTTAATTTCATTTTTTAGCGCCGACCAAAGGTTGCCGTGAGAAGTTTGTGTGTGTGAAAAGACGTCAAATAAATTTTTCACTTCCGAACGGCCGGACAACATCTGGGCGCCGAGCATTCCGTAATAATCCGAATAACGCGACGTAGCGAGTTGGACATAAAGGGCTTGTGCCTCTTTGGGGCGGTTCATTTTTTCATACGATTTGGCAATCCAGTAGCGGCATCGCGATTCCATAAACGGCAGCGTGTTTTGCAGCAATTGGAGTTTGCTGACTGCCTCACCGTACTCTTCCATTTTGTAATAGTTAAATGCTTCACGGAACGCGGCGTGATAACCGTAGAGCGATGAACGTTGAGCCGTTTTTTGAACATCGCGGTACCAGCGATTGGCTTCACGTAAACTTGCCGTGTCGCCTTTGGCGGAATAATTATTTGCAATTTCATACGCGATGTAATTTTTCCACGCTTTGTTCAGCGCAACATTTTTCAGATAATCTTGATAAGCTTTGATGGACAGATCGAGTTGATCGCTGTACCGCGCCGCTTTAGCGAGATTGAAAAGCGCTTCTTTATGGCGGTATTTATTCCACAATGCCTGATACCGCGGAACGGCAGCTGAAAAAAGTCCTTGGGCGTTGTACACTTTGGCAATGGCATAATCGATGGATTTTTGGTCGTCATCGGCGGGATAGCGGATTTTCGCTTCGGCTAATTCATTGAGCGCTTCCTGGAAATGTCCTTGCAAAACTAAAACTTCATTACCGGCGATAAATTGTTCGGCAGTGACCGGACTGCCAATTTTCGTTTTGATTTGCTCGATAAGTTGTTTGGCCTGATAGGCTTCGTCTGTATACCGAAAATTATTGATCACGGTACGCAATTCATCGAGTGCCTGTTGATGGCGTCCGCGATTCCAGTGCGACCAGCCGGTGAGAAGCGTAACGACAGGCTCGAACTGTAATTTATACGATTTGTCGGTTTTTATTACGTTGTCAGCCGAAGCCAGAAAAACATCCGATTCATTGAAGCGTTTACGGCTATTGAGTAATTGAATCAAAGTAATGCGTGTTTCCATTCCAAAAACGGAATTCGGAAAAGATTGAAGCAATTGTTTGTAAGTGTCGATGGCCTGATCGGTGCTGTCGGGAAAAGACGTGTAGGTACCAGCCAGTTGGTAAAGAGCGTAATCGCCCATCAATGAATCTTCTGCGGCAATGTGCCAATAGGGTAATGCCTTCTCGGATTGGTTCAAATTTTTGTAACTGAATGCGATTTTAAAATTAAGCCGGAAATCATTTTGCAATTCCGGCGCAAGGTCTCTCGCAAACAGTAAATGAGTTAGCGCGTGAGCGTAATCTTTTTGCTCATAGAACTGGTTGGCGCGTAACATAAAACCTGCGTATGGCGTATCCGAAGGGACATCAATGTAAGCAGCGAATGGATTACGTTTGGAATGATCGTTATGGAAAGAAAGGGCTACCGGGAGGACAATAAAAAAAGGAATCAGTTTGGCGTAGCGAACCAAAAGATGGAAAACCATCATTCAAAAAACTCCTTCTTGGTGAGAGCTTAATTAAAATTAAAATACGCAATGAAGCGCGAAAGCGCAAGGTTATTTAGGGGTTAGAGATATAAATTTGATCCATTAGAATGTAAAAAACATGGGATAGTCGTTGCTAATTTTGATGAAATCGGTTACTTTGGCGTGTATTTTTTAAAGCAGGAGAAATTTCTATACAATGAAGACCATTCTGGGGAAAGTCGCTCAATTTTGTTATGAGCACTACCGCATTGTGTTGCTGATACTGATCGCCATTACGGTTGTGTCAACGCGGTACATGATGGATATTAAAATCAGTACCAATAATTTTGATTTGCTGCCGCAAGATTCGAAATTGATCAAAGAATTTTGGGAAGTGAATGAAGATTTCGGTGCGCCGGAGAGACATATTATCCTTGTTGAAACGAACGATTCTTTACCGCCGGAACCCGATCTCATCAAATCCTTTGCGCGGCAAATGGGTGATTTGCTGATGCAAACAGGCATGGTGGCATCGGTAAATTATGCCGTGACCGATCAGGACAAAGCTTTTATTGAAGATTTTTTTGTCAAGAACGCGTTATTGTATTTATCCGAAAGCGACCTGGATACGGTATTGACGAAGTTTGAGGATCATGAGATTGAACGCCAGATTTTGAATTGTAAAAACATTCTGAATGCTCCGGTTCCGCCGGATCCGCTGATCAAAAAAGTTCTGCGCGAAGATCCGCTGCTCATTTCAGAGTTTTTTCTTCCTTACATCGAAAAAATGCTCGGTCCGCAAAATGCTTCGTTGATCCGGGATAAAGAAAGTTATTATTTATCTAAGGATCGCCGGACTTTGCTTATGTTTGTCAAACCGACCGGCGTACCCAACGACACCAAATTTTGTCATGAAATAGTCAGCCGAAATCAGGTACTGGTTGATTCACTGCTATTGACAATGGGGGAAGAAGGGTCGCGACTCAAGATCACTTTGGGCGGTAATTACGTGTCGGCTTTGACGAATGCGCGAGCGGTCGAGCAAGGATTGATCAATAGTTCATTCATGGTTGTGATCCTGATTCTGATCCTGTTTTATTTCTTCTATGGTAATTTTCGCGCTTTGTTTTTTATTACGGCGCCGATTTTGGCCGGTGTGACATGGGTTTTTTGTTTCGGCGATTTGCTGTTTCAAAAAGTTAATATCATCACCGCTTCTGCCGGAGCGATGTTATTGGGGCTTGGCATTGACTATTCCATTCATATTTATAATCGTTTTATCGAGCAGGAACAGCACACCCGGCACAACAGCGTAGTTCAAAATCTTGTGATTACGTTTCGCGAAACTGGCGTCAGTGTTTTTTACGGCGCCGTCAGTACCGCCGTAGTATTTGCTGTTCTGATGGTGACTGAATTCAAAGGCCTGTACGAACTTGGTTTTCTTGGCGGCGTGGGAATTATGATTTTATTTGCCGCCGTTTTATTTTTTATGCCGGCCGAAATCCGTATCCGTGGCCGGAAAATTTTGAAGGGAAGACCTCTACAGACGACACTTAGTAAATTACTGGACGCTATTTCGAAATTTGTGCTCCGCCATCCCAAATATATTACTACAACCGGGATTGCCATTGCCGTAATTATGATTTTGGTTTTGGTTGGGGTAGTTCCAAGTCAGGATCAAGGTTTGGGCGTGACGTTTGATGAAAATATCGAGAACATTCGCAGCAAAAATGACGTCGATTTGAAAATGATCAAACGACTGCAGGAAAAATTCGGAACGCACTTCAAACCGATCAGCGTTGTTTGTACTGCACAAACCGACGAAGAACTGATTGAGCGGCTGCACAGGCTCAATCAAAAAATGGATGAGTTAGTCACAAAAGGTATGGTCAAAGATTATAATTCTCTGTTGCGTTACATTCCTTCGTTTGATCAGCAGGAAGCGAACATTGCGAAAATCAAAAACCTCGATGTTGAAAGCATTCTTTTTAAGGTGCGACTAGAAATGTCCAAAACCGGTTTACGGATGAATTATTTCCGCCTCGACCGTTTGCGCAACATGCTGACCGTAAGGGAGCCGATCACTTTGCATAGTTTTCAGAGCGAGGGCTTCGGCGATATCATGAAACATTTTTACGTTGAGAAAAACGGGGTCAAAAAAGTGATTACGCAGGTTGAGTTAACCGGTGACTCCTATGAAATCGACATTGTCAATGATTTCATTCGTGAGTTGCATCGGGATTCAAAACTCGATACAGAGCATACGATCATAACCGGCATTCGCGTCGTAACAGCGGAATTTCTAAAATTAGTCAAGAAAGATTTTGGCATCGCCGTGATATCGTCAATGATTACAGTACTTCTGCTCGTTATCATTAAATACAGAAATTGGCGGGCGATCCTTGTATGTGTGGTTCCGCTGATTTTTTCGATTTTGTGTATTTTGGGAACGATGCGTCTTCTGGGAATCAAAATCAATTTCGTTAATATGATTTGCGTCCCCCTGTTAATAGGATCGGGCGTCGATTATGGAATTTATATTATTTCGCGCTATCTCGAAGATTTGCGTCATGATGTTTTTGCCGCGATACACGAGACCGGCCAATCGCTTTTTCTTTCAGCATTGACTACCGTCATCGGTTTCGGTTCACTTATATTTGTAGACAACCGCGGCCTGTCCAGCTTAGGTTATATGTGTTCATTTGGCATAATCATTTGTTCCGTGTCGTCGGTGTTAATTCTTCCCGCGATGCTCCGGCTTTGGGGTAAACGTATTTGGCGTGAGAACCTGGAAATGGAACAGATCGCGGCAGGTATTTCTGATGGCAACGGCCACCTTGCAAAAAAAACCGTTGAAACCAAAACGGCCAAATAGCAGGCCTACAAAAACGGAAGGAGTGACAGGTGCGTTTAATCATTGTTAGTTTAATAGCAACGTTGGCTTTTGGCGGATGCATTCCCAATCCCATCTATACTTCCAAAAAAGATCGCATCAAAAAGAAAAAAGAAGTTCTGACCGATAACACGTCAACGCTTCCCAATGGAGGGCTAAATGGCGGTGTTGCCGTAAGCATAGCAGCGGGAAGCATTTCTAAAGATCAACAGGAAGCAATGATCAGGGAAATCGATTCGTGGCTGGGGACGCCGTATAAATTTGGCGTTGTTGAAAAAAACAAAGGCGCCGATTGTTCGGGGTTTGTCGGATCGGTTTTTAAAAAAGTTTTAAATGTTGATTTGCCGCGGCAATCGGCCGACATGTATGCGCTGGGTAAACCGGTAGAAGAATCAGATCTGGTGTTTGGCGATTTAGTGTTTTTTCAGAATACGTATAAAGGAGCGCAAGGCGCGTCGCATGTCGGTATTTATGTCGGTAATGATCGATTTGCTCATGCCAGTACTACCGTTGGCGTGACGTATTCCAACTTGACAGAACCGTATTATTCTCAACATTTTCTCGGCTATAAACGCGTTATAGGAAATTAAATTATGCGCCGTTTAAAATCGTTATTTGACAATAATCGCAAGTGGGCGGAAAAAATAAAACAATCGCATCCCGGATTTTTCCAGGAATTGTCCAAACAACAATCTCCAAAATATCTTTGGATCGGATGTTCGGACAGCCGCGTTCCGGCCAATGAGATCGTCGGACTCTTGCCGGGCGAATTGTTTGTTCACCGCAACGTTGCCAATGTCGTCGTGCATACGGATTTCAATTGTTTGTCCGTGATCGAATATGCGGTTGACGTGCTTGGCGTAAGTGACGTGATCGTCTGCGGCCATTACGGATGCGGCGGCGTTCGTGCCGCGCTGGCGAATTCACACCTAGGATTGATCGATAATTGGTTGCGTCATATTCGCGATATTTATAAAAAACATCAGACGCAATTGGATGCTATTACCGATGAAAAAATCAAACTTGACCGTTTATGCGAATTGAATGTTATCGAGCAGGTCAATAACGTATGCAATACGACGATTATTCAAAAAGCTTGGTCACGCGGTCAGGAGTTATCGGTACATGGATGGGCGTACTCCATCGAAGACGGCCTTTTAAAAGATCTGAATGTGTGTATCACAAGTGCGGGCGAAGCGCTTTCGAGCTTTTAGAAATTTTTTTGAAATCCAATAAAAAAAGGCGAGCTATAAGGCCCGCCTTTTTTATTCTAACTATTCCAAAGAGCTTAGAAATATACCTGCCAATTGACGGCGACCAAATTCGCTGCATAATCGCCGTTTTTCTTCGAGAATTTGCCGTAAATATAGTTTAACTGAATTTTAGAATTTTTTTCGACAAAGTAATTGACTCCGAAAGTTAAACGCGTTCTCGGAACTTCTTTGCTCGCCGTTTCATAATTTGTTGATGCGTATTCGTATCGCACGCCCGGCTGCCATTGATCGTTCAGCTTATACAAAACTGCGACGTATCCTGCAGGCTGAGATTTCTGCGGTTTTACTTTTCCGTCTTTGGCGAAAATTACTTCGCCGTAAGTTGTAATGGCATTTTTAACATAAGCCGCTTCGCCGCCAAACCTGTTTTGCGGGGTTTTGCCGTCGTTACCGTTATGGCCTTTGTAAAAAGATCCACCTATTGACAATCCGTCCATCGGTTTGACGACCACGCGTCCGGCAAAATCTTTTTGCTGATTACCATCCGTTTTATTTTGGCTGTTACCTTGGATGATCATCAAGGCGCCTTCTACAAATTGATTGGGTTTGGCGCTGATTTGAAGACCAAGGTCGCGTTTGTCTCCGAAAGAGCGAACCGATTCAGCACGTTCGATAAAATTAAGTTTAGCACTCGATTGAAGGCCTTCATATGTGAGTGGATATTTGAATTGTCCGACCTGAAGATCGAGTTTATACTGTTTATTGAGATGATAGGTGATGAAAACGTCTTGGAGAATGGCAAAATCGGATTGTTTTGTTTTGGCTTTGTCAACAACGGTGTTGGTATCGGGTTTGGATGAACTATTGGCCAAAAGTTTAGCCGGGTCAAACATCACGGTAAACGCAACTTTTTCGCTGATATCTCCGGTGAATTTAATTTCAGCACGGCGAATGCGAAACGTGTTGAAGGTCTCATTGCCTTTGTCTTTGTTTTTAAAATTGGTAGTATTCCATAACTGGATCAGCGTACCGAACCTGACTTTGGAAGATTCGCCGGTTGTCACAGATTCGTCCTTCTTTTCTTCTTGTGCAAAAAGTCCGATTGTAAGGAATAAGCACACGAATAGTGTCAAGGATCTCATGATTCTCCTTTGTAATTGTTAGGTTAAGAAATTTTTAACACGCAATTTTAGATAGGTTAACTTAATGTTAACGCAGAATTATATTAATGAATTGTTATCTAAATATTATCTAAAAGATATTAAATGGTAAATTTTGTTAAAATGTGCCTGAAAATTTTAACTAGAACGGATGCTCCAGGGAAAGGTATAAAAATATATCAGTACCTTTATCCGATCCATTAAGTTGGATTGGTACAGCCAGTCCAGGAACGATTTGCAAATTGCCTGCGTTATGGGCGTAACGTAAACCGGGATTGATTACATAAACATTGTCGCTGCCATCGGGAAATTCGGACAAAAATTCAGCCATAAGATTCAAGGTAGGTGTTGCCAGCCAGATCAAACTTCCGCCCGCAAAAAAATTTGCTTGTTCGTCTTTTTGTAAATAGGTGACCCCGGCGTTGACGTGGGCGGCCCATTGAGCGGCAATCCGGCGGCTGACCGGTAGGTTGAATTGATATCCTGTTTGATTGTCACTTAGTTCATCCTTACCGGTCGGTAAAATGAGCGAAATTCTCGGAGCAACGGCCCAATGGTTGTCATCAAGCAATTGGTAACGGTAATTGATCATTACATCCCCAAATCCGGAAGTCTTATCCGGCCAAACGTAAGGAATGCCGTAACTGAATTGATGGCGTTGAGACCATAGTGGCCATTCCTGAGTAAACAAAAACTCGACATCTTTATTATGAGTTCGGACGCCGTTAAAAATATGCTGGACGACACGTGATTCCTGATTATAAGCTTCTTCAATTAAAAATGAATTGTCTGCAATTGCTTCAGGATATTGATCTTGAGCATTAATTGTTGCGTGAACTGTAACGACCAACAACAATAGTAATATCTGTACCATACGGCTCCTTTCTAAAAAAAATATTTAATAACAAAAATATATACTTTCAGAAATTAAGATCAATTTCTAAAAATTTTCATCACTAGCGGTTATTACGCCAATCATTTTATCCTTGCAAAAACAGAGTACAAATTAGTACTATATACAAGCTTTAGTGTTTGACTAAGCAATTATATTTATGTGTTGTTCCGTTTTAAGATTATTCATAGTTTGATCGTTAGGAATCAATCAGACCCATCTCCGAGGCTTTCGGATTAGGATTGATTTTCTGCACAGCAAACAGCCTCCAACTCTACTTCATTTTCCGACAGCTCAGTATGAATTATCGGCAAACTTAAAATGGCCGATTCATTAAATATAATTGCCGCTATTGGTACCTCTATGTGCCAATTTGAGGATGATCCGTCGGCTTTGCATAACGACCAGTATTAACTCCAAGGAGTAATTGTTAATGCGTTTTGGAAAAGTATGGGATTCATATTCCCGTGATATCAAATTAATGCTCACATGTGTTATCGCGGGTATTGCGGTTGGTTTGTCGGTTGTTTTTTTTCACGGGATTCTAAAGGCTTTTGAGAACATGATAACTGCGTTTCAAACGGCCGAACTGAGAGAGTTTTTACCTCTCGTCCCGATTATTACGGCTTTAGGAGGATTGAGCGTTGGTTTGCTGGACCATACAATTTTTAAGGGAATTACAGGAGAAGGCTTTCGAGGCGTTGTCAAAGCGATTGCGATAGAAAACGGTATCATGCGCCGACGGCATACGCTCAAAGCCATTATTACATCTGCTTTTTCCATTTCGACGGGCGGAGGAGCCGGACGCGAAGCCCCAACGGTTATTATGGGAGCCTCTCTCGCATCCGCGGTCGGCCGGCTATT
>JAIBAF010000021.1 GCA_019695335.1 bacterium | reverse complement strand
GAACTATTTTCCGCCTCATGCAAGCGAACTCGGATTCAGGCGTTTTGTCGCAGCCGCAGCGCTTTTCTTTGCAACTTTCTTTTGGCGCGGTGCCAAAAGAAAGTGGATTACTCTGGATTCCCGTTTTCATGGGAATGACATCGGCTGAGGACATGCATTGATCGCTCTGGATTCCCGCGTACGCGGGAATGACAATTCAACATCCTCACCCATTCAGTGTAACGGCCGTTGCGCAATACACAAAAAATGTGTATTTTGAATACACGATTTTTGTGTAAAGACTGAAGCAAGGTCCTCCGCACCGTACAAAGGCTGAGCAGGACAACAATATAGATTAATTTGGATTTTGGCTTAAGCCCGTTCTTCCCAAATCTGTGCAATCGTCACGATCACACGCACCGCCATCTCCATATCCTGCACGGCAACCCATTCCAACTTCGAATGAAAGCTGTGTTCGCCGGCAAAAATATTGGGGCACGGCAATCCCATGAAGGAAAGGCGCGAACCGTCGGTACCGCCGCGGATCGGACTCAAAATGGGCTCGATATTCAGCCGCTTCATGGCTTCGATGGCATTTTCCCCGACTTCAGGATGTTTATCCAAGATATATTTCATATTGCGGTATTGTTCTTTCGCTTCGCATTCGGCGCGGGCGCCGGGAAATTGCATCGCCGCTTTTTCGGCCAGATCTTTCACGACTCCTTCGTGATCTTTGAGTTTCTCCGTGACAAAATCGCGGATGATGAATTTTAACGTCGCTAATTCTTCATTGGCTGTAAACGATACACAATGGACGAATCCTTCTTTGCCTTCGGTCGTTTCCGGTGAAAGATGATCTTTGGGAAGGCTTTCGATAAATCGCGCGGCGACTTTGACGGCATTGACCATTTTGTTTTTGGCATAACCGGGATGAATGTTTTTACCGTGAAATTTGACGATCATCATGTCGGCGCTGAAGGTCTCCGTCTCGACTTCTCCCCGGCTTTGTCCGTCCACCGTATAGGCGTACTTCGCGCCGAGCTTTTTCAGATTGATTTTCTCCGTGCCGCGTCCGACTTCTTCATCCGGCGTGAAGCATATTTTAATGGGGCCGTGTTTGATTTCCGGATGTTTGAGCAGATAGTTGACCGCGTCCATGATCTCCGCAACACCGGCTTTGTTATCCGCCCCAAGCAAGGTCGTGCCGTCGGCCGTAATGATATCGTATCCGATCATATTTTGCAGATCGGGATTATTTTTGGCTTCAATGATTTGGTGTGGATCTTTAGGAAGCGGTATATCTCCGCCTTGATAATTTTTGTGTATGATCGGTTTGACTTTCGCGCCCGTCACGGCCGGCGATGTGTCGACGTGGGCAATGAAAGCGATCGGGGAAACTTTTTTCTTCGTATTCGACGGCAGGGTCGCCATCACGTATCCCCATTTATCCATGGCGGCGTCTTTCAATCCCATTTTTTTGAGATCTTTCGCCAGATCGCGGGATAGGATTTTTTGTTTGGCCGTGCTGGGAAATGTGGTGGATTCATCGTCGGATTGCGTATCGTATTTAACGTATTTCAAAAAACGATCGACGCAGGTGAATGGGTATTTCGGATCGAACATAACAACCTCCGGTTTCTAATTGTCAATTTTCAATTGCCAATTTTCAATCAGCTAATATCGCATGTTTTTGCCGATTGAACTATGACATTGGTCATTGGTACGTAAAAGGTATCCTTTCAGGAAAAGAAACTCAATGACGGATTTTTTTCCTGAGCATTGATCAAAGATTTTGACCCGTTAATTCTCTTGCGTAATTCAGAAGCAAACCCTAACTTGCCGCTGTTCAAAAAATCAACATTATGGCCTGAAACCGCGCTTTCAGAGCGCTTTTCCCAACTTCTATTCAAGGAATTGTCATGAAAAAACTGTTACTCCTTCCAAGTATTATGTTATGGATATCCTGTTCCTCTGCAATCGAGCCGGAGCTTATGGATCATGATGAACATTCGTTTGCCCGTCCTGAAGAAGTGGTCGTCACGCACCTTGATTTGGACATAAAAGTCGATTTCGTTAAAAAAGAACTCACCGGCAAAGCCGCTCTTTCGATCAAGAACAAAAACAATTTCCATCAATTACATCTTGATACGCGCGGACTGACCATTCATAAAATTACGTTAGGCAAGGAAGAAAAAACGACCGCTTTTCAAATGGGTAATCCTGTCCCAGATCATGGCCAGGAATTGACCGTGGACATAGAATCGACGACGGATCTGGTCAACGTTTATTACAGCACGGGCGCGGAAGCGGACGCTTTGCAATGGTTAGAGCCGGCTCAGACGGCGGGTAAAAAACATCCGTTTCTTTTTACGCAGTCGCAGGCGATTTTGGCGCGCACATGGGTGCCATGCCAGGACAGTCCCGGAATTCGCATGACGTATACGGCGAAAGTCGAATGCCCCAAAGAACTCTGGGCCGTGATGAGCGCTGAAAACGATACGGTAAAAAACGACCAAGGCCTATACACATTCAAAATGACCAATCCTATTCCGGCTTATCTTCTCGCACTCGCGGTCGGCGATCTCCGGTTTCAATCGCTTGGGAAACGAAGCGGCGTGTATACGGAGCCGTCCGTGATGGCACGCGCCGCGTATGAATTGGGTGACACGGAAAAAATGATCGAAGCCGCTGAAAGTTTATACGGCGCTTACCGTTGGGGGCGTTATGATCTGATCGTGCTCCCGCCGAGTTTTCCATTCGGCGGCATGGAAAATCCACGCCTCACGTTCGCCACGCCGACGATCCTCGCCGGCGACCGCTCGCTCGTGTCTTTGGTGGCTCATGAACTGGCACATTCGTGGTCGGGTAATTTGGTAACGAATGCTACATGGAACGATTTCTGGCTCAACGAAGGATTTACCTGCTATTTTGAACGCCGAATCGACGAAGTTGTATTTGGGAAAGAGTTTGCCGAAATGGAAGCAAAATTAGGCGAACATGAGTTGCTGGAACAAATTAAAGAATTCGGTCCTGACAGCGCCGATACGCGGCTTCAGATCAATCTGCACGGACGCAGTCCCGATGAAGCCGGATCCGATATTGCCTACGAGAAAGGATATTCCTTTCTGCGGTTGATCGAAGAAACCGTCGGACGCGAGCAATTTGATCAGTTCCTCAAAAAATATTTCAACACGTTTGCATTTCAGTCGATGACCACTAAAAAATTTGTCGCCTATCTGCGTGCCGAATTGATCAAAGGCGATCAGGAATTAGAAAAGAAAATCCGCATCGATGAATGGGTGTATCAAACGGGCTTGCCGGATAATTTTCCGAAACCGCAATCGAATGCATTTGCGAAAGTAGAAGAACAGGTGCAGAATTGGACAAAAGGCAAACCCGCCAAGGAATTAACGACAGCCAACTGGTCGACAGCCGAGTGGAGACATTTTCTCAGGAACTTGCCCAAAACGATGACACGTTCACAAATGGATGAACTCGATGCGGCGTTTAAATTTTCAAAAACCGGCAATTCAGAAATTATTTTTGAATGGCTGAATCACGTTATCGTTAATAAGTATGAAGCTGGTTATCCGCAATTGGAATCTTTTCTGACAACTATGGGACGTCGGAAATTTTTGAAACCTTTGTATCAAAAATTGGCCGAAACGCAAGACGGGCTGCAAATGGCCAAAAGAATCTACACTAAAGCTCGTCCGACGTATCATGCCGTTTCAACCTCCACTATCGATGAACTGCTGAAGTGGAAAACATAAGAAAATCAAAATAAGATAGCTCTTCTTAATTTTGCAATACGTCAAAATAAAGACAATCGTCAATAATTTGACGTCATTATTTTGACAAGACGCAATTTTAAGTAATTTAAATACTTTATTTTCAATGCGAATGCAGCATATATATGTGGGCATATCCATTGCTATGTTTTGTTATCGGTATATTATGAACTTTTCGATTCTCACTTTTCAATTTTTATTCATTTCTGTAACTCTGTAACCTTGCTTAAAATGAAGTTACCCGTTGAGGGAAATGGTGTGCATGGCCCGGACATGGGGCGGATTTCGCAAACCAACTTTGAAAACAAAAATTTAGTCCGTATTCTGGTCGTTGATGATGACGATGCATCAGGTATGACGATTGGATTGATGCTCAAAACGGCCAATTACGAAGTGATCAGTGCATCGAATGCTTTTGAAGCTCTCAAAATATTCGATGAATCGCCGGTGGATATGGTACTCACCGATCTGGCTATGCCCAGGATGTCCGGTTGGGAATTGATTGAAGAATTGAGAAAACGTTCGAGTGATATTCCGATACTTCTCCTTACAGCCTCGGCGGAGTTGACGGTTTTGGAATGCAGCGATCGGGTCGAAAAACTGGGAATCAATAAAGTTCTCTTAAAGCCGATTCGCATGAAGGATTTGCTTGCTGAAGTTGAGCCTTTCGCAAAAAAAAATACGCCGACTCAACCGGCGTAACTACTCTGCCCTCCCTTTCCCCTTTCTTATAGTGAGAACCAATACGGTTGGATCGAAAGATTCAACCGTATTTTTTTTGTACGTATTGAACATTTCTCACGGTGAGAATCCGGACTTGTCGGGATTGGATAGAAAGATTCTACTGTATTATCTTATACTGCGGCATAATGAGGGGCATCATATCAAGTCCATTATGGAACCGAAGTCAGGGTCGAAAAGACGTTTATAGGTGCGAACGGCAAAGCCGTCAGTCATACCGGCGATGTAATCGCAAATAAGACGGGCACGTTTACGAATATCTTTTTCGGCGCGAACATTTTTTTCAGTGTGACTTGGCAGAAGGACGGTATTGGAGTCAGGATTTACGAGATAATGTTCGGCAAACGACTGAAAAAGTTTACGAATCATATAATCCGCTTTATATTCCAACTGATAAATCTGAGGTGACCAGAAAACCAGTTCTCTTGAAATAGCACCGTACAAATCCGATTCTTCCCGCACTTCCGGTTGAATATCAAGCCGGTAGGCATACCGTTTTGTACGCGCGCTCATAAAATTATGATCTTCAACGAGGCGACAGGCTTTGATAAACTCGCCGATCTTACGGCTGAAAACCCTGCTGAGTTTACGTGTCTTGACGGCTTGAGCCAGATCTGCAATATTTCGTGCGCGATCCCCGGTCAGATTTTTTTCCTGCGCCCATTTTTCGACCTTTTCGATAGTAATGAGCCCTGAGGTAATCCCATCAACCAGATCGTTGAGCGAGTATGCCGTATCGTCCGCCCAATCCATAATCTGACATTCAATACTGCGAAATTTATTCAGCTGCGGTTTTAATAGCGCAGGCACGGATGAATCTGAAAAAATAAAACTGAGATAGCTTTGCTGTTCATCATATAAAAAATGATTCTTTGGCGGGCGCCCGTCAGTTTTCATTTCAGAATAGAGTTTCTTGTATTTCATGACGCCATCGACAAACGCCCGCGTGGGATTCATCCCTTCGCGTCCGTTTTCTCCCGAATAAATGGACTCCGTAATAATGCGCAAAGTCTGAGCATTGCCCTCAAATCCGCCGTACGATTCCATTAATTGATTGATCGTCGCTTCCCCGGCATGCCCGAACGGCGGATGCCCGATATCGTGCGCCAGGCATATGGCTTCAACCAAATCGGAATCGATAAAGCAATTCTCATCAAGAAAATCGCTTTCATGTTTAAGATAGTTGCAAATGGAGCGCCCGATCTGAGCGACTTCGATGGAGTGCGTCAGTCGCGTACGATAGAAATCATATTCGCCGGAAAAAAAGACCTGCGTTTTGGCCTGCAACCGGCGAAACGACGACGTATAAATAATCCGGTCGCGATCCTGCTGAAATGCCGTGCGCACGTGCTGCGACCGCGGCTCATCAGGATGAACCAATTCCATATCGAATTCATTGTAGAACGTATTATGTGCCATTGGTCTAACCGGTTTCATTAATCCCATTTAATCGAATAAGTCGGTAAAACATCTACCGCAATGTCTTTGACAGCATCGAGGCTTGTTTGCAGTTGCGGAGAAGTATAAGTCCATTGATCGAAAAACGCTTGAACTTTTTTCGTATCGCCGTCGCCTAAAAGTTTTACCAGGTCAGCGGCCAGATCCTTTGCGCCGGCACGCATCTTACTGAATTCAACCGACCAGCGTTTGCCTGATTCATCGTAACGAACCGCGCCTTTTTGGGTTAAATAGTTTAATGACAGTAAAGCCGCTTTTCCGTGAGCCTGATTGGTACCGAAACGAATTGAACGGAACAGCGTACCAAGATACGAAACGTAAAAATATTTTTCTTTTTCTTTTTCGATGACGCCTTTATCCATGAGATAGACCAGCGAATGCATCCCGGCAATGTCGGCTTTGGCTTCTTCCAATGCATTATAATCAGGCCCGATGGCAGCGTTCACCGGCATGCCTTTATTGGAACCTATTTTTACAACCCTCGGCCCGACGGCATGGCAAATTTCATGCATGACCACAAATTGAAAAAAGCCCTGCTCGGAAAGATATTGAGTTTGCGCCGTATCGATCAAACGCATGCTGACCGGACGAATGATCGTATTGAAACGTGCTTCTAGCATATTTTTCCAAAACGTTTTCTTGGTTCCTTTTTTTGCATGAACTTCCGCATCATTGGGCAGATTGGTCGCCACCGCCTGATATGCAATAATCCCCTCTCCGGCGCGATAGATATCCCGGACAATGACGAATTTGGCCGTCAGTCCTTCGACCACCGACTTGTATTCATTCGGAACCGGAAGATTCTCTTCCATCTCTTTGAGATATTTTTTATACACTTCTAATTTAGCCGATTCCTCCTGATCGATGATTTCAATATACGCTTCATAGTTAGCTTTAACGCCCTTTATGCCGTCGGCATAGGTTTCATACGGGCCAAAAACAAGATCAAATTTCGAGCTATTCATATCAATCCAGGCCACATCGGCATCGTAATAATTATCGGTAAGCAGTGACTGAGCTTTTAGACGCAGCACTTTCGCAAAGGACGGATCGTCCGATAAATCAGCGCTTTCATTGAGTAGAGACGCAATTTTTTCGACATAAGGCTTGAATTCTTCATGATAAGGCATGGCCTTGTATCCTCCTTTACCGTCTTCACGAATGACCGTATAAGGATTCATGAATTCTCTTTTTTGATCTTCGGACAATGTCGCAAAATATTGATCAAACTTTTCGGCCGTCATTCCATAAGGATAATATTCATGACCAGGGTAAAAATTTCTAACTCCGTAAAACGTTGTGTCGTTGTTTAATGCTTCCCAAGGACCGGCATTGCGCTTGATCAAAGTCAAAAGTTTATCGGCTACACGGTTATTTTTGATTTGCGACAGGCTATCGCGAAGATGCATCGCATAGTGTGATGTTTGAAGCCAATAGATCGTATCAAGATAATCGGCTGCTTGTACCAATTTCTTCAAAATCGTTTTATCCTTTTCATTATACCCGCTGGCATCAAACGACATCGGATAAGGCGCATATTGCGATAAGTACTGATCCAATTGTTTTTCATTCACATTTCCATGATCGACAGGTTTACTGCAAGCCGTCGCCAGACACACTGCCAGTACCATAAAAAATCGTTTCATGCACAACTCCTATTAAGAATGATGATTATAATCGCCGGTTATTTTGATGGATATGATCGTAACGCGAGGTAATATTCAAAAGTTATCCCGAATTTGCAATTTGAATTTATGGTAATTGTAGATGATCGTAGCGTATGGAAAATAAAAAACACGCGGCTATAATCGCGTGTTTAGTTTCAATTCTTAATTTTAGAATTTTTAATTTATTTCGGGCTGATCATTTTTTCCGGGCGAACCACCTCATCAAATTTTTCACCGGTCAATAGGCCTAATTTTATGGCTGCTTCGCGTAAAGTAATATTTTCAGCGTGAGCTTTTTTGGCCACTTTTGCGGCATTATCATAACCGATGTGGGGATTAAGCGCGGTTACCAGCATGAGTGAATTGTCTAAATGCTTCTTGACCTGATCGGCATTCGGTTCGATTCCGGTAGCACAATGTTCATCGAAAGAATCGCACGCATCCGCCAGCAGACGAACAGAGTTCAGCAAATTAAAAATCAGCACAGGTTTAAATACGTTTAATTCAAAATTCCCGGACGCCCCGGCAAAATTGATCGCAGCATCGTTGCCCATCACCTGCACGCAGACCATGGTCATTGCTTCACTCTGCGTCGGATTGACTTTACCCGGCATAATGGAACTGCCGGGCTCATTGTCAGGAATATGAATTTCGCCGATTCCGCATCGCGGACCGGATGCCAACCATCGGACATCGTTGGCAATTTTCATGAACGAAGCTGCAAGTGTCTTTGCCGCGCCGCTGGCAAAAACAATAGCGTCATGCGCCGCGAGCGCTTCAAATTTGTTTGGCGCAGAACGGAAGGGTAAATTGGTAATAGTCGCAATATGTTTAGCAGCTTTAACAGCAAACTCAGGATGCGTATTCAGACCCGTGCCAACCGCTGTGCCGCCCAAAGCCAAGTCATATAATCCGTCTAACGCAAATTCAATCCGCTTAAGATCGTTATCCAATTGTTGAACGTAGCCTGAAAATTCCTGACCCAGAGTCAGTGGGACGGCGTCCATCAAGTGTGTCCGGCCGATTTTAATAATATCTTTGAAAGACTTGGCTTTATCGTCCAACGTCTTACGTAATTTCTTCACCATCGGAATCAGACGATGTTTGATTTGTTCTGCAGCTGCAATGTGCATCGCCGTCGGAAACGTATCATTCGATGACTGTGCTTTGTTGACATCATCGTTCGGATGAATAGGTTTTTTGCTGCCAAGCTGTCCGCCGGCCATTTCAATCGCTCGATTGGAAATAACTTCGTTGGCATTCATGTTCGTCTGTGTACCGCTGCCCGTCTGCCAAACCACGAGAGGAAAGTGCTCATCGAGTTTACCTTCGATCACTTCATCGGCTGCGCGAATGATCAGATCGGCTTTATCTGCCGGAAGTGTTCCGAGTTCTTTATTGGTCATCGCGGCGGCTCTTTTCAAAACGCCTAAAGCGCGAATCAATTCGCGGGGAAAACGGTCGCCGCCAATTTTAAAATTCATGAGCGATCGCGCCGTCTGAGCGCCGTAATATTTATCATTCGGCACTTTCACTTCACCCATACTGTCGGTTTCAATGCGATATTCCATAAATTCTAACTCCAATTGTTTTTAAGCCGATTGGTACTTTTATGCGTTATTCGGTTCCATTAACCGGCTTGAATGCCGTTCATACAAACAATATAATTCTAATCGGGAATTTTCGCACGGATTATTTTTAAAAATCCGGCGTGACGGTACAATTATTTCTTGTTTAAATAGT
Organism: bacterium; assembly: GCA_019695335.1. Classification (NCBI taxonomy): domain Bacteria; species bacterium. The sequence continues at coordinate 44,122 of JAIBAF010000021.1, read as the reverse complement.
AAAAAAACGGCAAGGAAAATCCTAGCCCTCCGATCAGACTCAATACTACAAAGAGTTTCCACGAATGACGGCCTAGTGGATTTTGGGAGTACCAAAACGTAATGAATGCAGTAGCCATCAATGCATCGACCATAAATGCCACGGCCAGAGAGTTATTCATTACTTCCGACAGAGAACGGAATTCGACAGCCACATAATAGAGAAAAATTCCGTTAGGGATCAATAATCCGAATAACGAGATTGCTAATAAAATCGTCTTTTGAATTGCTGTCATTATTTACATTCCGCATCAACTTCATACCATTTGCTTTCGCAGGTCCAAACTTTGTTGACTTCTTTTTTCTCCATGTAATACACGTAAAAATGATTTTCAAAACACGTTTCAAATCCACCGGAACAAACTTCCATCAGATGCGCCGCCTCGTTATCGCGGTCTTTTTCTTTTTTGAGAATATCGTTCAATGCATTCAGAATCCCTTGGCTTACCACATCGCCTTTGATCCGCATCAAAGTATTATCCTGATAAACAAAAAACTCATTATCGCGTTTCATCGGCACGTACATCGCGGCCAAACCCATTTTCTTAAGCCGTTCCTTGACATTCTTCATTTCCTGACGGTCTTTATCGCTCAGATTTTTTTTCTTTTCAACTTCTTCTTTCAGCATTTGTTCTTCTTTTTGCTTGGCTTTCTTTTCTTCCTCCATTTGCTTTAACGACTCTTCTTTTGCTTTTTTCTCTTCCATTTTTTCATCATGATGATCCGTTTTGGCGGCCGATTTTTGACCGGAACACCCTATTGCAACGATGAAACAAAGAGTCAGTAGCCATGTATACGTTTTCATAATCATCTCCTTTTGGTCCTTGAATATAGAACTAAAGAGTTAGTCTCGTTTATTTTTTAATTTGAAGAATCTCCTAAGTCGGAAGGCTCGGTTTGTTGCGCTTTCGGCAAATAAAACGGCGTCGTCAACGCTTCGTATTTTATTTTACGCATCGTTTCCGTTATACGTAATTGTTTGGATTGACTCACATAATACAACAACCCCAGAAGCAGCACTGTCGCTACGCCACCGCCTTCGAGACCATAGCGCCCGCCCGTAATCCATTCCGGTGTTCCCTCGATAGTTTTAAACAACGAAAAAGTCGTCACGATTCCGCTCACGGGCGCACCTAACATATAACTTTGAATAAATTGATAACTGAAATGGAGGCCTACCGGTATCCATAATGAACGTGTCCGGAAATATATAATGCAAAAAATAAAACCGAACAATGCCGTATTGATAACCGGCAATATATTCCCCTGCGAAGTCAATCCTTGAAAAACGCCGTAGCAAATGGACATAAAAATCGTCGCGGCGATATTGCCTAGTCCTTCCGACATCGTTTGCATGATGTACCCGCGGAAAATAAGCTCGCTGAACAAAGACACGCAAATCCACAAAGTAATGGACAAGATTGTACCGGAAGCGGCCGTCATTAGGTCAGAGGAAGTCGTTTGAATAGTTACGTATTGGCCAATCCATAAAAAGAAAACAAGTGATAATGTAAAAATAGCTCCCAACAACAGTCCGAACATCAATTCCCGTTTCCATTCGCTATGAAAAGCTAATCCGATCGATTTGAATTTACGCTTATCCAGAATTTTTAATGACAGCCATGTGTATGCAAACGTAATGATCAGGAGTCCGATCCAAATGATCAGTTGATAACCATCTCGTTGAAAGTCCTTTGTATCAATAAAAAATTGCGCAACTAGTTTGGAAAAAACTAAATTAGTCGTTGTAAATAACAAGACAAAAAAGAAAAGAACGCGCCAATACCATTTGAGTTGATAAATTTCATTGAGAAAAATTGATGCAAAATGTGCCATAGATTTTCTTAGTTACGGACGTTGCCTCGTAGGGAGATCCAATTCGTCAAACACATCCGTGCTATCAGCTGCGTAGCCATCAATATATTTGGCCGCTTCGCCGGTAATACGTACTTGTACAGGCGTAAATTTTTCCATCTGCTCTTTTGTGATCACCGAGTCTTCATAAAGTAATTTGACCATGAGATTCATGAGATTGACCTGAACATTTTTCGGTACGCCGTTGTCAAAATACCGGCCGTATTTTTTAGGATTGGGAATAATCGTAGCCAGAAAAACTGATTCCTGCACGGTTAGTTTAACCGGGTTTTTTTTAAAATAAAATTCCGACGCCCGGCCGATACCGTACACATCCGGACCCCACTCGATAATATTCAGGTAAATTTCCAGCAATCTTTTTTTATGATTTTCTTTAATCTTGTTCCTGTCGAGCATTTTTTCGCGGTTAATCAGCCACGTTAAAATTAATTCTTGAAATTTTCTGGAGATGGTTTTTTCACGTGACAGGTAGATGTTTTTGATAAATTGCATTGAAATCGTGCTGGCGCCTCGTGCAAAACGTTTGGAACGAATATTGTCGGCAATCGATTTTTGTATCTGCAATAAATTAAACCCGTCGTTTTTAAAAAAAGAAACATCCTCGCAGAAAAGCACTGCCTTGACCAGATACGGCGGTATGCTGTCAAGCGGAGTGAAATATTTATTGCTTTTGCCGACGACTATCACGCTGTCGTCGCCGTCTTCCGTAATCACTGAGTGCGAAAAGGTTGTATCAAGCAATTTCCGGACATTGATCGAATCGCCAAGATTATAGAGTTTGAAATCATTACTGAGCATAAATTCAGGATCAAAACGAATACTGTCGAGGTGCGCCATATCGATTTTTAAATCAAAAGCATAGGCCATTGAGCCTTTTGCATTAAAACCGTCGAGTTTACGTTTCAGCGCGGTCGGAATGGAAAACATGAAATCATTGATTGCAATTTCTGGCATCACTACATGAAACTGATACATCGGTTGATCATGCAGATTAGCCATTTCACCGTCGACATTAAAATTAATTTTATTCAGATAGAAACGTGTTTGCGGATTGATAATGATCTTGTCACGGGCAAGGTCCAGATTCAGATCGAAGCCAACGCTCATATTGGTCAGTTTTTCATCGGCAACAGCATCGGAATGAATACCAAGATCGTAAATATTCAGCGTCGCATGAAGACGATCGTAATCTGAGTTTTCTTCAAGACTGAGCAATTGCGCATCGAAATTTTTCAGATAAATTTTGGCGTCGGTGACCGTTTCCACAAAAGGTATTTTAAAACCGGCATCAAAAAGCCCGTTGACATAAAGTTGGTGCTGACTGTGATTGAGAGTTCCATTAATTGTAAAGGTATTCGTTTGACCGGGTTGCGTAACTTCGCCGCTTAATTCAAATTGCGCATCGCGAAACATACTCTCATGAAGTTCCAACCTTCCATTATTCAAAGAAGCAACGTACGTGGGGCGAATCCGTTTGGTTTTTTTATTGTGTATCCTCGAACCATCGAAGTCAACGTATCGGAGGGTTATACCCTGCACTGCAACTGACGGCAATCTCTTGTCCAGATAACGCTGAATAAAATCAGCTATTTTATTTTTGTTCTGGTCGGAAACGGAAGTTGGCATGGCCGCCGAATCGGTTTTGGCTTTGAGCCCTTCGATAAAGGAAGTAAAATTATAAGAATGTTCAGCTTTGCGGAACAGGTTAACAACAACGGAATCAACTGAAACCGCCCGGATGTAATTACCGCTCAGAAATCCGAACAAATAAAAATCAACCATCATATTTTTAATGGTGACCAAATTGAGAAGTTGCGCAAGGGAATCGGGATTGGCTTCATTGCTAGGAACATAATCCGCATAACTGGAATCCCAAGCCAGCCGGATCGAAAAATCACGTAAGGTCATCGACGTCGCAGAAGGAAAATCAATTGAAGTAAGCGAAATAGTCGTATGGGTCTTATTCTCAATACGACGTAGAGCTGCATCGATTTTATCACGAATGATCATATGGGCCAAAGGCGGTCCGGCAAAAACAATAAGCACCAGCATCGCCGCTATTACAGCCGATAGAATTTTCCAATATGTAAGAAAAAAATTTTTCATTACTACAAAATAATTCCGGCAACCGTTCCCGTCAACAACGTTGCCAACATCCCTCCCAAAACTGCACGTATGCCCAGTGAAGCGATATCTTTACGCCTTTCAGGCGCCAGCGGTGCAATACCGCCTATCTGAATTGCAATAGACGAAAAATTAGCAAAACCGCACAAGGCAAACGTTGAAATCATGATCGATTTCTCAGAGTTCAATGTTTGATCTTTGATGAAATCGGCTAATTGCAAATAGGCGACAAATTCATTCAGCGTAACTTTGGTGCCCAACAAAGTGCCAACAGCAAAGGCTTCATTCCATGGCACACCGACAATGAAAGCAAGCGGTGCAAGCACATATCCAAAAATCATCTGCAGCGATAAATTCTCGATACCCACCAGATTGCCTAAAGATCCGATAATAGCATTAAATAATGCTATCAACGCAATGAAGGCCAGTAACATACCGGCAACGTTAAGCGCCAGTTGCACGCCGTCAGACGCACCGCTCGCGGCCGCTTCAATAACGTTGGATGCATTTTTTTCAACGCTCAGTTTTACCGTACCGCGGGTAACAGGTTCATCCACTTCAGGATACATTATTTTAGAAATAGCCAGCCCGGCTGGGGCCGCCATAATACTGGCGCCCATTAACTGCGTAGCAAATTTGATCTGAGCATCCAGCAATTGCAGATTGTGCGCCGTCGCAAACGATTCGCCCAGCATTTGAATATACGCCGCCATCACACCGCCGGCAATTGTTGCCATGCCTCCTACCATAATGGTAAGCAATTCTGATTGCGTCATTGTTTTAATAAACGGCCGAATCATCAGAGGCGCTTCCGTTTGCCCGACAAAAATATTTGCCGTATTCGACAACGACTCCGCTCCGCTCGTTCCCATCAATTTAGCCATCACCCACGCCATGCCCTGAACGACTTTTTGCATCAGGCCTAGATAATATAAAACCGACATCAACGATGAAAAGAAAATAATTGTAGGCAATACCTGGAAAACAAAGAAAAAACCAAGACTGTCCGTCACACCAGGACTTATGGCCAAATTACCAAAAACAAATTTCGCGCCTTCAGTCGTAAATCCCAGCAACTTAACGATTCCTGCCCCCAGCAATTGGAACAATTGAAAAAACCATCCCAGCGGAGCGAAAAGTTCACCAAGCTCTCTGCCTTTGATGATCAGAATTCCAAATACAACCTGAATCACCATTCCCATCCCGACCAATCGCCAATTAATTCGTTTTTTATTGTTCGAGACAAGATAAGCAATGCCAAAAATTGTGACGATGCCCAAAAGTCCTATGAATCTGTCCATAAAGACTCCATTTTAAAAAATGCTGGTAGAAAGTTATTATTAATACTGAAGATTGTTCAGGGATGCTTTAAAGGCCGCTAAAATTAGAGATTTAATTTTTCTTTTGCAAGAAGTTAGTCTCCTAGCAACGAAAAAAAAATCCCGTGATTGATAAACTCACGGGATTTTTTGAGATATTAGCTCACTTCCACAAAACTGAAAGCGACAACACATAATTACGCGGCAATCCGGGTTCGAGATAAACTGGTCTTCCCCCGACGAGATCAGGATTGATAAACGCCGAACCCGCATATTTTTTGTCGGCGAGATTGTTAATACCGGCTGACCAACGCACCAGCATATGCTCACCCAGCTTCATCGCTTCGGATGAACCGATGGACACATTGACCACTGTAAAAGACGGAACACTGTAGGTATTGGCATCATCAACAAAGAATTTGCCGGTTCCTTGCAGCACACCTTCCACGTAAACGCTGCTGAAAAACTGCGGAGTGTAACGGACAGCCGTTGTGAAATAATAATCCGGCAATCCCGGAACTTTATTATCTCCGTAATCCGCAAAATGTCCGGCGTTGCCATAGTGGGCTGAATCAACGACGTATTTGACAAATTCATTGTGAGAATAGGTCAAGGCATTTTTTAGGGATAAACCGTTTTGCAAATCCAGTTGTCCTCCTAATTCAGCGCCTATCCTCCGCGTCTTTCCGGCCGTAAAGTAAAACCGTCCACCGCGATAAGGGATAATGTCATTGCGCACCTCGATCGCATATAAAGCGATGTCATATGAAAGCGCTTTCATCAAATCATCGTCGAATGGAATCAGGTGCTTCGTTCCGACTTCCACTGTGGTGGAACGAATTGGATCCAACAGCGGGTTAATGGCGTACACCGTATCTTGTCCGAACGTTCCAGCCGGATCAGTTTCGTTACCGGCAGGAACTTCAACACCACCGCCAAGGTTGGCGTAAATGCTATGTTTCGGCGAGAATAAATACGTGATGCCGGCTTTAGGCGTTAATCCTGTAAAGGATTTTTTCTGAAGCCCCAGTGAGTGATCGACAAAGTTTTCGCTGTAGTACGTAACGTTGTCGTAACGAAATCCCGCAATAAACGCCCATTGTTCATTCACGGATATTTCCTGCTGGAAAAACGCGCCGAAATTATTGGCGCCTTCGCGTTTATTGTCCGCCAAAACATCACCGCGCTGACCGTTGGTCAATGAATAAAATAAAATCGCGCCGTCTTGGTACGCCTCATCGGCTCCAATCAGCGTGATACCTTTGACGCGATCATTCCATTTGCGGTTATATTTGTACATCACATTCCCTCCAAAATGATACCGCGTGAAGTCACGGAACGTGCCGCGTTCAGAGCGCTGAAGGTATTTCGGATTAAGATAACTCATCGCCGAAACGCCATGATGGTCGTCGAAATCATGATCGACCGTGAAACCGATTCGCCCTAATTTGTTATGACGCCGTTCGTTACGGCTCAAATAGGTCGGGTTCGCCTGTTTAGCAGCCGAGTCGAATTGAGCCTGCGTCAACGGCCCCGGGATATTAAAGAGATTATTGGCAGCGGTTAAGTGGAGTCCGAGTTTGGTGGTCGGAGCGATCTGCGACACGGCGCCAAAATTGAACAGCCATCGATCGCTGTTCGAATTGACACGCCAGCCGTCAAACTGCGTGTGCGACAAAGCCATGTAGAATTTCGTATTATTGACCACCGATCCTACTTTGATGGAATTTTCCATGAGTCCGAAACTTCCGGCTTTGCCTTGCAAGGCGATAAATGATTGATCGAGTGACGGCACCGTACTGAGACTCAATACGCCGCCGCCGGCATTGCCCCAGATCGCGGACGAATTGGATCGTACGATTTCCATCGTTTCAGATAGATCCGGATCAACCAGATCAAATGATGTTCGTCCATCCGGTTCCGTCTCTGGAATGCCGTCGACAAGTACACGGATACCGCGCGATGTTCCGGCATTGGATCGATCGCCGGCGCCGCGCACGCCAAAACCACGGATCGAAATCCGCACGTCTTGATTACCGTACCGTGATTGCGCTAAAACACCCGGCACAAATGCCAGCGCGTCGTTCAATCCATATCCTCTCCCGATCTGAAGTTGTTTGGCCGACAAAACGCTCACGGCCAGCGGCACTTCAAAAATCGGTTCCGGCACACGCGTCGCTGTGATCGTCACACCAAGAAATTCAAAGGCAATACTGTCCGTATCCGTTGAATCCTGTCCAAATGCAGACACGACGCTTATTAAAAAACACACTAATATTGTTCGAAGCATGCTTCTCTCCTGTAGTAAATTGACCGAGCATCCCGAATAATTTAATCCAATAGGATACTCTGCCGCCCTGATCGATGAACGATCAGAATGGCCATTATCAATGCAAGTGTGATTTTACGAAAGGAGATTGGGTGGATGGAAAAGCGAAGAAGTAATGGAAAAAGCGTACACCATCAAAGTTTGCGTTTCTAAAATAGTATACGCATCCGGCAGGGGTAAAAATGATACGATCGGAATCGTCGTATCTAATTTGATTTTAAAGGACAATTTGTTTTTGCTTTCCCCGTCGCGCCTGGATTCTTCTTTGTATTCATAACCGTAACATTCATCATCGGTACACTCTTCCGCACACGTGTTGACAAAAATATCTTCATCGCGATCGGGAATGTCCAGAAAAAGTGTCACGCGCAACGGATGCATCATCACACTGAAATAACAATAAGGATTACTAACGCATAAGAGCGTAATCCCATACGTCCAGACAAAAAATTTAAAACTGATTGAATTACGAAGTTGTCGGATCATAGCAAGGTTGTTATAGTATGCTCAATCGTAATGAAAAAAACGTTCTTAATCAATTATAATCAATAGTTACAGAGACTATGCCGCTGCCAAACCACCTCAACTAAAAATGATAAAAAATGCTTGCAATTCGCATACTCAGTCTCTATATTTCGCTCCCAAGTTTGGATATAAGTTGGGAATAAATAACGGATAAGCTTCGTTAGACATTTGACGTAACTCGATAAATTTTATTAATAAAATACATAGACTAAGGAGATTCGAATGAAAGAAGGAATTCATCCCGCATATCCGCTGTCCACAGTGACATGCTCATGCGGCAATATTTTCCAAACGCGTTCCACTGTCGGCGATATTCGCGTGGAAATTTGCTCGCAATGCCATCCGTTTTTTACGGGTACACAAAAATTGATCGATACGGCAGGCCGTGTTGAGAAATTTAATAAGAAATTTGCAAAATATAAGGAAGCAAAAGGCCAACAGGCTTAGCTGAAAGAATTCTAAAACAAAGGAATATGGATTTCTATCAATACGATAGAACATATTCCTTTTTTATTTTATAAATTTTAAAAGCGTATGAATCGTAAAACCATAACCGTTGGCGGCCAAGCGGTGATCGAAGGCGTGATGATGCGCGCCCCGTATGCCATCGCGACCGCCGTTCGCCGTTCCAATGGCGACATCGTCGTCAAAACAGAACCCTTTCAATCGAAACTTGAAAAATATAAATTTCTCAACGTCCCTATTGTCCGCGGCGCTGTTGCCTTGATTGAAATGCTGATCATCGGCACGCAGTCGCTTCAGTATTCGGCCGATATGATGATGGAAGATACGGAGGGGCAGACCGCAAAAAAGAAATCAAAAATTTCATTGATCCTGACGACCGTAGTGGCGCTGGGTATTGGCATCGGAATATTCTTCGTAGGTCCCCTTTTCATCTCGTCAAAAGTTTTACCGATGGATGCCAACGCCTGGCAATTTAATCTTATCTCAGGATTATTCAGAGTTGTAATGTTTCTGGCGTACCTGATCGCGATCAGTTTCATGGGTGACATCAAACGTTTGTTCCAATATCACGGCGCGGAACATCAATCGATATACGCTTTTGAAGATCAAAAAGAGTTATTACCCGCGAACGCTATCACGTATACAACTTTGCACCCGCGTTGCGGAACGAGTTTTCTAATGTTTGTAATGATTACTTCGATTATATGTTTTGCCGTGATCGACAGCATCTATATGATGATAAATGGACCGATTACATTCGGTATGCGGCTCGCTCTGCATCTTCCGTTTATTCCCGTTATCGCCGGTGTGTCGTATGAATTGATTAAGTTATCAGGAAAATATTATAAGTTTCCACTTGCACGGATTTTTATGTACCCCGGTCTTTGGCTTCAGAAAATTACAACTAAAAAACCAGATGAAAAACAATTGGAAGTTGCTATCGCGGCGCTTAAAGCCGCTTTGGGTGACGACCTGATGCGCGAATATAATGAAGGACGTATCAGCGGCGCGATGAGCGTTCACGAATGCCGCGTTGAAAACGTCGCCAATTAAATCGAACTTAAATACATGCTAGATCAGTTAGAAAAAATCGAAGCACGTCTGCAGGAAATTGATCATTTACTGCTCAGTCCTGATACGTTGTCTAATCCCGATGTTTCAAAAAGCCTGAACAAAGAACGTCGCGCGATTGAACCGATCGTTCAAAAATCATCGATCTATCGAAAGGTGCTGGTTGATATTGAAGGCAATAAAGAAATTATTTTCAATTCCGCTGAATCCGAACTCCGCGATATGGCCAAAGCGGAGATGAACGATTTGGAAAGTCAGCGTGATCAGCTTGAAAGCGAGCTGAAATACCTGCTGATTCCAAAAGATCCGCACGATATCGGCGATTGCATTATGGAAATCAGAGCCGGTACGGGCGGCGATGAAGCGGGTATTTTTGCCGGGGATCTCTTCGGTATGTACCGTTATTATATCGAAAAACAGGGCTGGGGCATCGAAGTGATCGATCTCACCGAAGCCAATCAAGGCGGATTCAAAGAAATTATTTTTGAAGTCAAAGGCGACGGCGCTTTTGGAAAATTAAAATTCGAAAGCGGCGTTCATCGTGTTCAACGTGTACCAAAAACCGAAACTCAAGGACGCGTCCATACTTCAGCCTCATCGGTAGCCGTTCTTCCTATCATCGAAGAAGTCGATAAAGATATCGTGATCCATCCGAACGATCTGCGAGTCGATATCTACCGTTCCGGCGGAAAAGGCGGACAGAACGTCAACAAAGTCGAAACGGCCGTGCGGCTTACCCACTTACCCACCGGCATCGTCGTACAATGCCAGGAAGAACGTTCGCAGCTAAAAAACCGCGAAAAAGCGATGAAAGTTCTCAAGTCAAGGCTTTACGAAAAGCGCAAACAAGAGCAGGATGCTAAAATCGCATCTCAACGGAAATCGATGGTCGGCTCCGGCGATCGCAGCGAAAAAATACGGACATACAACTTTCCTCAGAACCGTTTAACAGACCACAGGATCGGTTTGACCATTTATGATCTCGATGGCGTCATGGGTGGTAAACTCGACGACGTGATCGAAAAACTCCAGCTGGCCGAAAACGAAGAACTGCTCAAAGCAAGTTAATCCCAAAGAATTCCGAATCTAAATTTCACTTGTAATTCAAACGCGAGTTGAATATTATTACGCCATAAAGTTTCAAATTTTTCTGAAAGTTTATTGTATTACCGAATCAGTAGGAAAATATATGCCGAACTCAGATACGCTTAATCCCAACTTGATCCGTTCGATGGTGCGCCAGTCCGGTCTGGAAAACATTTACCAGAAAGTGATGGATAGCGAACGTCTGAGCTTTGAGGATGGCATGAAGCTTTTCGAAACACGAGATCTGACAACCGTGGGCTACCTGGCCAATATTGTGCGGGAACGTTTGCACGGCGACCGGTCTTTCTTTGTTCGCAATCGCCAATTGAACCCAACCAATATCTGCGAATATTCATGCATGTTTTGTTCGTTTTATCGCCGCGAAGGTGAAGAAGGCGGTTATACGATGACGATGGATGAAATCGCCCGTCGTGTCCGGGAGGGAATGAACCATGGCATTCAGGAAATCCATATTACCTCCGGATTGCATCCGAATCTGCCGTTCAGTTATTATACCGACATGCTGCGAACCATTAAAGAAACCGCGCCTCACCTTCACATTAAAGGGTTTACAGCGGTCGAAATCGAATATTATGCGCACCATTACAATATGACGATCCGCCAGGTGTTATCGGAACTGATGTCGGCAGGCCTTGAAGCAATGCCCGGAGGCGGCGCAGAGATTTTCGCCGACCGCGTGCGTAAAAAAATCTGCGATGAAAAATCAACGGCTGAAGGCTGGCTTGCCGTGCATTCGATGGCACATGAACTCGGCTTACTGACCAATGCCACCATGTTGTATGGCCACATCGAACGCTATGAAGAACGCGTCGATCACCTGATGAAGCTCCGTGATCTTCAGGATGCCAGCAAAGCCAAGAATGCTAAAGGCTCATTCAACACATTCATTCCTCTCAAATATCAACATGAGAACAACCGGCTGAAAAATTTACCTGAAGTAAGTGCGATTGAAGACTTAAAAATGGTCGCTGTTCCGAGACTTATGCTGGACAATTTTCCGACCGTTAAAGCTTATTGGGTCGTGATCGGCAAACGTCTTGCCCAGATGGCATTAAGTTATGGCGCCAACGAGATCGAAGGTACTATTCTCGAAGAACGGATTATGAGCATGGCCGGTACGGACAGCGCGCACGGCATGACTGAACGAGAATTGATCAAATTGATCAAAGACGCCGGGCGCAAACCTGTCGAGCGTGACGCTTTGTATCATGTTTTGAGAACGTATGAAGACGGTGAATTGGATCAATTGATCGATAAAAACCTCTCGCTCCCCGTTTTAAATTAAATTTTAGCTTCGGAGCTTCTGAAGCTGCATCGTCGCCCGCCTATGAATATTTTGATCGTGACCGCAACTGCTTTTGAATCCGAACTCTTAATGAGCCGTTTGACTTCATCAAATCCCGATGGAAATGTCACTATCGGCCATCTGGGCTCTCACGCTGTCTCGATATTGCATACCGGCATCGGTATGATCAATACCGCGTATCACCTCACGAAAGCGTTGATAAACCACCGGTACGACCTTGTCCTGAATATCGGAATTTGCGGAGCTTATCACAGAACCACGGCTCTTGGAAGCGTAGTAGAGATTCGCGAAGAAATTTTTTCAGAATTGGGCGCTACCGATGCACAGGGCAATTTCATCGATTTGCAAAAACTAGGATTCAAGTTTTTTGAAAAGAACGGGCATTCGATTTTCAATCATATTCTGAATGCTCATCAGCCGTCTCAATTCTTCAAGAATGCAGAACCGGTTATTGTTGGACGCAGTCTGACTGTCAATACTGTCAATGGCGATGAGCAACGAATCGCCGACGCTCGAAAACGTTACGATCCTGATTTCGAGAACATGGAAGGCGGCGCAGTGGCATTCGTTTGCTTGCAGGAATCCATCCCCTATCTGGAATTCCGCAGTATCTCCAATTACGTCGAGCCTCGTAACACCGATAACTGGCAAATCAGATTGGCCAGCCAAAATGTTCAAAATTTTATATTAAATTTAATAACAGCCCGAAATCCATGACGCTTACCATCGGCTATTCTCCTTGTCCCAACGACACGTTCATGTTTGACGCTTTGGTTCACAACAAAGTGGATACGGAAGGAATACAATTTGAGCCCATACTGGCTGACGTCGAAAAGCTTAATCAGAAAACATTTCGTTCCGAACTCGACGTCACAAAAATCAGTTATCACGCGTTAATTCACGTACTGAACGATTACAGTTTGCTGCATTCAGGCAGTGCACTTGGTCATAATTGTGGTCCGTTACTGATCAGTAAACGCCCGATCGACATTGCCTCAATTGCTGATAACGACATTGGTATTCCCGGACCATTCACAACAGCAAATTTTCTGCTTCAATATTTTTTAGGAAGAAAAGCTCAGGCCCGCCCAATGATTTTTTCCGATATTGAATCGGCATTGCTCAATGAAGATATTAAAGCTGGCGTGATCATTCACGAAAACCGTTTTACCTATGAAAGCAAAGGATTGATCAAGATTCGCGATCTGGGCGAATTCTGGGAAAATCAAACCCGACTACCAATCCCGCTCGGCGGCATTGTTGCGCAACGACGACTGGGGCAATCAACCATTCAAAAAATCGACCGGATTTTGCGTCGAAGTATCGAATTCGCCTTTGCCAATCCTGAATCTTCCCGCATGTATGTCAAACGTCATGCGCAAGAACTTGATGACTCAGTAATCGAAAGTCATATTCGATTGTATGTAAATCGTTTTAGTATCAACTTAGGTGAAACTGGCGAAGAAGCGATCCGGTTTTTTATAAAAACAGCGTGCGAACTCAATAGCATTCAATTCCCCGAAGCTGAGCTTTTTGCTCATTAAATCGCAATTGACATTCGGATTCGATTTTTCTATATTGCCATCGTTTAATTTTAAATTCACAGGAATTTATGACTACTAATTTAAAGAAGACTTCAACGGTAAAAAAACAAACCGCCAAAAAATCAGCGCTCCCTTTCACAGCTGAAAATTATTACATATTTTTTGCCGGAATTTTAGTGATTATTATCGGTTATATTTGCATGAATACCGGTCCGGTTTACGGCGCTATTTCTATGACTATTGCGCCAATTCTTGTCAGTATCGGATATTTAGTACTTATCCCGTTGTCTATTCTTTATAGAAAAAAAGAAAACCTGACTAATCCACAACCGTAAGGGGTTCTATGATTCGTTTATTAATTTCTGTAGCTTTATTGTGTTTAATGGTATCAGCCTGTGGAAAATCCGACGAAAAGAAAGATGTCCTTGCCGAGAAGGCTGTCATTAAGCTCCCGTCGGCTATTTGTGGAGAATGCGCAAATACAATCACGACCGCTGTCAAAAAAGTAAACGGCGTGAATTCAATAATGGTTGACACCGATACAAAACTGGCGACTGTAGAATTTATTCCTGCAATGGCCAAAGTTTCGGACATCGAGCAAGCAATCGTTATGGCCGGCTATGATGCAAACGATAAGAAAGCCGATGCCACTGCGTTTGAAAAATTACCGGATTGCTGCAAAAAGTAAATTAATCGACATTTTTTTTATTAAAAGAGAATTCTGTTTCCGGAATTCTCTTTTTTTATCATTATGAAACAATTTATAAAAAAATTTTTTGAAATTAATCGATCTCCGGTCGAAGAGCATGGCCAACATTTATCGGTTCTTTTATCCGATAATTTGAAAGAGGTATTTGGACAAGACGCTCTCAAATTAGTTTTTGATGCCGAAGACGTCAATGAAGATGCCGAATTGGTCACTCATGGCAGTTATGTCCTTAATACAGTGTACAATTTGCTTCAGGATCGCGGTGTCAAAATTGTCAGTAAGCTTGAAGAACATCATAAACCAACCAAAGATCGCATTGATCAATTGCTTCATATCGACAATGGAACCGTTCTTTCCATGAAGTTAAAGAAAGACCGGGCCGTTGATGTTGTCTTTAATTTTAAAGTAACTTTTTTATCCGATGAAAAATCGGAAGAGCTTTTTTCTCTCGGCATTGATCAGCGAGACACCGTGTTTGATGCCGCAACTTACTATACCGATGAAGTGCTATCGAACGCGCTGACTTCGCTTTCTCAAAAAGGGGCGATTGAACTTTCGCGTAAAGATATTGAACTGCAATTTCGCCATTGTCTCAAAGCGGTATCTCAACGTGCACAAGATCAAGGTAAGTTACTCCAGAATGATATTCATAAGCGCTTGCACCATAATGTTTCCAGAATCAAAGGATTTTATACAGCCCAGATGCAGGAATTACATCGCAATCAACCCAGCTACGAAGAAAAACGTTTACTTTTACAACGTGAGCTCGATCATAAACTGAAAGAAGAAATTAATAATCATAAACTAAGAATCGTTATAAAATTGCTCAGTTACCACGTCGTCGAACGCGCTGAGACGGACGTTTTATTGAAATTAAAACCCGATCATCTCGATATAGAAGTCGAATTACCGGTTATTTTCGATCATTATACCGGTGAAATCGATTACGGCCCTTGCCCGGGATGTCATCACGAGATGGATAAAATTATTCTTTCAAGTGACGGAAAGATCGGCTGTTCAGATTGTATTTTCATCTGCAAAACATGCAAAAAAACTTATACCGATACTAGCCAGGCTTTCAATTGCCACATTTGCGATGCTACAGTATGCCATGATTGTGCCATCACATGCAGTCAATGCGGCCACGCTTCCTGTGAAGAGCACTCCCATGCATGCGATGTCGGGCATGAAATCATGTGCGATCAATGTCTCACCTCATGCAGTGAATGTGGAAAAAAATTATGCAATGAGCACGCGTTTCATTGCTCGGCAACCAATCAGTCAATCTGTTTCGAGCATCGTGTCATCTGCAAAACCTGCAGGAAAGTATATTCAAAAGGCTATGTAGATAAACTGAAGAAAAAAGACAGAGTGTGCCCTGAATGCAGAACGGAATTTGTGTAGTAGCAGTCGTGCTAAAAAACAAAAGCTCACAGTCAAAACTGTGAGCTTTTTTGTTAACACAAATTTTCTAAACTGATTACTTAAGTTTGAAAGTGATCGGAAGCGTAATAGCTACCTTGACTGATTTATCGCGTTGTTTGGCAGGACTGAACTTACATTTCATTACTACATCAATAGCGGCCTGACCGAAACCTACATTTCCATCTTCTTTCAAAACTTCGGCGCGCATCACACTGCCGTTTTCATCGATAACTGCTTTAATCAGCACCTTGCCTTCGATACCGGCTTGACGCGCCATGTCCGGATATTTCAGGTTCTTGCGGATAAAATCATATCCACCTTTGAGTTCCGGAGCAGTATCGTATGCAACAAACACATCCGCTTCTTCATTTTCATCTTTTTTCGGCGGTGGCGGTGGCGGTGGCGGAATTTCTTCCAGATCAATGTCCGTATCGTCGATCGTTTCATCGCCTAAAAGCGTCTCCTGCTCAGAAGCGATCGGAACAGCCGGACGAGCCGGCGGAGGTGGACGTTTAATCTGTTGTGTCAAATCAATTTTGGCAACTTCGAGTTGAAAAGTCGGTTTTTCAATTTCGCCGGTAATTTTACCAAATCCGATAATCTGAAACAAAATGGTCACAAACAATAACGAAGCAATCAGCGAAATCTCAAAAACTACTTTATATTGCTTTCTAAGTTCAAACACCTTCATTGAGGCGTCCTTTCAAATTGGCTTTGTTCTATCATTACTCCCTTGCAGCAATGATACCTGTTGTCACAGTTAGTAATTGGCCGACGGTTTAGACTTGGTACCGTAATAAACGCGGAGACAGCCTGCTTTGCGAAGTTCCTGTTGTACATCACTTAACAGACCCATTTTACTGTTTTTGTCGACGCGTAAGAAAATCAATAACTGAACGTCTTTTTCTATTTTATCACGAGCTATAGTATAAACATCAGCCATCGAACCAATAGGAAAATCATCAAAAGTGATATTTTCCGTATCATCAATCCAGATATAAGACGTATGGGTTTTAGTCGTTAATTTTTCAATTTGATACGCTTCTGGCTCATCAACTGGCAACCCGGCAAATTTTTTAATGACGGTCGCCACCATAAAAAACAACAACAGTGTAAAAACGATATCTGACATTGAAGCGCTCGGAATAACCGGAGGTGGCGCTTTTTTGCGTGCAAATTTCATACAATCTCCAGATGGTTATTTGTCCGGTTCAGCTATTGAAATCTTTCTGGCATCGGCTTGTTTCAATTGATCCAATACCGCTATGAAAACTCTATAAGGGGTTACACGAGTCGTCTTGACAGAAACGATTAATTTATCATTTTTTGCCACACGGTCCTTTACAATATCTTTAACCTGATTAAGAAGCCGTGGTTCTTCATCAATAAGAATATCGCCGTTATCATTAAGCAGAATATTCATGATATTTTTCATCGGAATTGGCTTGACATCACCTTCAGGCGGTAATACTAAGTCAATACCTTTATCGCTTCCGATAGTTGTCACGACCAGAAAGAAGATCAAAAGCAAGAATGCCATATCGGCTAAGGAACCTGTTGGAATTTCAGCCGAACTTGTTTTACGTTTTTCAACTAACATGGCTTTTCCTTGGTTGAATTACTTCTTTTGTTCGATTTCGACAAGCGCTTCCACGAGTGCAGCTGAACTGTCTTCCATGTCAACGATCAAGCGATTGATTTTAGCTGTAAAATAGTTATGGAAAAATTGAAGATTCATAGCGACTACAAGACCGAATAAGGTTGTCAAAAGAGCAACGCCGATACCGGTCGCAACGATGCTGGGAGAAATATCATTAGCTTTAGCGATAGCTTCGAATGCTAAAATCATACCCTGCACCGTACCGGTGAAACCGAGCATTGGAGCCATGGCAATAAAGAATGCAATCCAGATCATACCTCTTTCGAGGAAAGCCATTTCAATCGCACCGGCATTGACAATCGCTTTTTCAACCTGATCGATTCCTTTATCCATACGCATCAAACCGGCATGAAATATCGAAGCGACTGAACCCTTTTGGTTAGCACATACTTCAACGGCACGTTGAACGCCACCTTCATCTAAAGCACCTTTAATCTTGTTTAAAAATTGACGCGTATTGATGCCAGAACGGGTTAACGTTATAAATCGTTCAATACAAATGGCTAAACCGACGACCCAACAAAAAAGAATCGGATGCATAAATCCGCCACCATCCCAGTAGTAATCAATTAATGTTTTCTCCATAAAAAAGGATCCTCCATTTTAAAAGATGTGTGAGTTAAATTACTAAATCTCAATTTTTTTGGTGAAAAAGTATGTATGTGACAAGTAAAATAAGATTGGATATCAGAATAGTGTTGTTTACAGAATTGCCTTAAAAAAGCGGGTCAATATATGCTAAAAAATTTTAAAAAGTCAATACTATTTTTGTGGCAATCACCACTGTAGCGCGGGTTGCGGCGACAATTCCATCGTTGAAATAACGCCTTTTTTATATTTGAGCCAGCCGGTAATTCCAATCATCGCCGCATTGTCCGTACACCAGGCCGGAGAAGGAACGAAGAGCTTAATTCCTTCACGATCGGATCGTTCTTTCATTCGTACGCGCAGTCGTGAATTGGCCGCCACACCGCCGGTAATGACCAACTCCGAAACGCCGTAATCAAGACAAGCACGTATCGATTTTTCCACTAATACATCCACTACCGCTTCCTGAAATCCGGCACAAATATCGCTCAAATCATTTTCAATCTCATTGGACGAACGTGGTTTGAGAAAATTCATTACGGAAGTTTTAAGGCCACTGAAACTGAAATTCAAATTCCGATCTTTTAGCAGTGGTCTTGGAAAGGTAAATTTAGATGCGTTTCCGTGTTTCGCCAACTGGTCAATCAAAGGCCCTCCCATCATACTGTCTTCAGCCGGTTGCAAGCCGAGCAATCTGGCCACTTTGTCAAAACATTCTCCAGCAGCATCATCTACCGTCGATCCGAGCAACTGATAATCACCGATGGCTTTGACCAGTACGAGCAACGTATGACCGCCTGACACTACGAGAGCGACTACCGGTAAAGTCGGGGTTTCTTTCTCCAGAAACGATGCGAGTATGTGAGCTTCGATATGATTGACTCCGATTAACGGCTTCTTAAGTCCGAACGCCAAGCCTTTTGCTACATTCAATCCAACCAATAAACTTCCGATTAATCCGGGGCCATAGGTCACGGCAATTAAGTTAATATCCTTTTTTGCAAGATGTGCTTCATCAAGAGCAGATCGTAATACCGGCAAGATACCAGCTTGATGTGCCCGCGCAGCCAACTCCGGTACAATACCGCCAAAACGCCGATTGATCTGCGAGGAAACGAGATTGGAAATGACTGTTTGCCCACGCAGTACCGCAACGGATGTATCGTCACAGGAAGTTTCGATCGCCAATGTGATCAAATGATCATGGGATGGATTCATTCAGAATGACCAGTTTAAATCGGGAAGGAGTAACCTGACTCCACGCAACATCACGCGGAACCTGAATGGTCAACTGCGGTTCGACACGATTCAACGACTGTTCCAACGCATAATCAATCACGCCGCGAATGCTGTCTTTGGAAAGGTTCGACAGGAAATCGACTCCGCTTCGGACACGAATAGAAAATGTTGACGGTTGTACAATGATATTAATATCATGAGGAACATTAATCAGACGCACCGGAAGATTCTCCAATACGGTTTCTCCCAACGGCTGAATATCCAGAGTCGCTGTTATTTTATCCACCGATTCCACATGAATGAATTTATTTTTAGTTGGCATCGATTCCAGTGTGATCGTGTGATCTTCAGTCAGATTGTAAATAGGTTCGGCTGTTGCCTTTATTTCAGTCAACTGTTCGGCAAAGCTCACCGGACATTCGACAACCACTGAATCGGGATGTACACGAAATCCTCCCACCCAGATGTATCCGGGAGCGCACGACACGTCGACTGCTGGAATGATGGGAACTTTTTTGGTTACCAGGTTTTCAGAGTGGATCGCCACCGTATCGTGATAGGCAATTTCTACAATTTTAACATTGGTTTTAACCGGCATTTTAATGTTCTGTACAAAATTAGCCGGATAAATTACCGGATTATCTTTGAATTGCGCCAGATCCAGTTGGTAGCGAACATCGTAAAAAAACTTGATGCCTAATAGCGTTTTACCATCGGCTTCAAAAACAACGGGAATGGTTTCGGGTAAGTCGGAAACAATTCCAAAACCCGGTTTGACATTAATGACCTGAAACGGAATGTCAATGGTATGGGTAAAGTTCGATGTGAGTTTGACGTAAAACCACATCAAAAATGCAATGGCGATAGACACAAAAAAAATACGATAGCTGCGTAGCAATTTCATAACGCTTAGAGATGTGTAATTTCCGGAATATAAATCGCTTTGTATTCCTGGATCGCAAAACTGTCAGTCATGCTGGCAACATAATCAGCAATATGACGGGCATACAACGGATCTTGTTGAAATTCTTTTATTTTCTCGCGCACCAATTTCGGAGGTAATTTTCTCAGATCAAACTGGACGTCAACTTTTTTTGACGTGTATCTTCCGAGAAATTTGTCATCCATTTGCAATGGGTTGGTATAATAAGCTTTAAAAAGTTTGCGCACAACTTTTTGGCTTTTACTATTGGCACGGTTGACCTGAAAATTATTGCCGAGTTCTTTCTGGATAAACATATCAAGTTCTTTTTGCTTGCGATTGACTTCGAGACTGAAAATAACCAACCATTCGTCAAAATCCGATAGCCGGTTTTTCCTCCGGCAAAAATCTTCTATGCGGCGAATCGTATTGTCGATCACATCACTGACCATCATACGAACAAGTGCGCTTACCAGCAAATTGATATACTCGTCTGTATTGGTATTCCATAACGGTTCAATCTTGTATTCTTGTTCGACTTCCTGGATGATTTTAATGCCACGCAAATCTTTCAGAGAAATGTAATTGGCTCGCACAATATCTTCGAGATCATACGTTCGTTGTGCGATCTGATCGGCTATCGCCGCAACCTGCCCTTCCAAAGTCAGCGACATCAGATGTTCATAATGCAATCCGTCGAGATTGGTATCGGGATAATTATATTTCTCGCATCGTGTGCTGGTGTGTTTAAGAATGCCTTCGCGTACCACCGCCGTAAGATTAAGTCCTTCGTACCCGTATTTCTTTTCGAGCTTATCGACGACACGCAGACTTTGGTAATTGTGTTTGAATCCGCCGAAATCCTGGCCGCTTAATACGTTGTCCACACGATCATCGCCGCTGAGAATTTCATCCAGTATTTCTTCGCCCATAAAACCGAACGGCGGATGGCCCAGATCATGCCCGAGTGCAATGGCCTCGGTCAGGTCCTCATTGAGTCCCATAGCCTGCGCTATGGCTTTCGACACCTGCACTACTTCGACGGTATTGGTCAGACGGCTGCGATTGCGTTCGCTGTTGCGTTCGATCAGAACCTGCCGTTTGTCACTCAAATTGCGAAAAGAATTGGAATAAATAATTCGGTCGCGGTCGCGCTGGAAGGCCGTACGATGAGCATCGTCGATTTCCTCAAATACACGTGTATGATGACGGGCCTTGCTTTTGCAAGCATACGGGGAGAGATACTTTTCTTCCCACTCTTCGACAAATTGCCGCCCGCGATCTATAAAAATATTATTCACTTTATTATCGACTTTTTCCATGATTCCATGATTTCATTCAAGTAAAAAATAAGCCCCGAAAAACGGGGCTTATTTAGTTTTTTTTATCCGAGATACGCCCGAAGCGATTTGCTCCGAGACTTATGGCGCAGCCTGTTGATCGCCTTTTCTTTTATTTGGCGAACGCGCTCGCGCGTGAGTTTAAATTCTTCGCCAATTTCTTCCAGAGTCAACGATCGCTCGATACCAAGCCCGAAATACAGCTTGATGATTTTCGCTTCACGATCGCTCAACGACGACAATGTATTTTCAATGTCTTTTTTGAGGGACTCTTGCAAGAGCACATCATCCGGCAAAGGATTCACTTTGTCCGGCACCGTGTCCATCAAAACGCTTTTTTCGTCTTCCTGCAACGGTGCATCCAGCGATAAGTGTCGTTTGGAAATACGCAATGCATCGGAAACGTCGTAATCTTTGATTTCGAGTTCGTGAGCGATTTCTTCCGTGCTAGGCTCGCGCTCAAATTCTTGCTCGAGTTCATTATAGGCTTTACCGATTTTATTCAACATACCGACGCGATTGAGCGGTAGGCGTACTATGCGTGAATGTTCTGCAATCGCTTGCAAAATCGACTGCCGAATCCACCACACGGCATAGGAAATGAATTTGAATCCACGCGTTTCGTCAAAACGTTCGGCCGCCTTCATCAATCCTAAATTACCCTCGTTGATCAAATCGCTCAGCGGCAATCCCTGATTCTGATAGTCTTTCGCAACACTGACGACGAAACGAAGATTTGCTTCGACCAGATGTTTGAGAGCAAATTTATCATTCTTTTTGATGCGCTTGGCGAGCTCGATTTCTTCTTCCGGTTTCAACAAAGGGACTTTGTTGATTTCCTCCAAATATCTTTCAATCGATTGATCCTCCCGACTATTAATTCGCATCTTGATTCTTGCCATTCTTACTAACCTTCCTATAGATGATTTACGTTAAAAAATATTAATTTTTAAAATTTATTATGGGAACTTTTTTATCAAAATTTTCGATGTTAAGCCCTTTATTTACAATAAAAAAATCCTTACTTGCTTTCATTTAACGCCTAAGATTGCGATTAAGTTCCATTTTTCACAATTTTTTTTTGTAAAACTAAAGTACGGGCAATAGACCCGTTTTCATCGCTGTATGACTTAGATTAGCTAGGCAGGATTTTGTTTAATGATACACACTACGAAAGTTTTCAGTTATGATATTTTAAATCTTCAGTCAGGACAAAACTCGCTAATGCTTTCATATAATTCGCTCTCTCAAACGCAGCCGGATTTTCGTATGATTTTTGGCTCATGCTTCCCCGCATCTGCTGCAGAGATTCGTATTCATGTTCCGATAACCACCATTCCAGCCTTTTCAAAATCTCAGCAATCTGATCAATACCATATTTCAGCAGAACTGAGCAAAGCATTGTTACATCCGCACCGGCCATGATCATCTTTAACGCATCTTCAGCCGTGTGAATTCCCCCCGTAGCCGCCAAACTCGTTTTTACGTGGCCGTATAAAATAGCAATCCATCGCAACGGTAGCCGCATTTCCGAAGGCGAACTCAGTACGACATTAGGAGTAACTTCGAGCGTTTCGAGATTGATGTCAGGTTGATAGAATCGATTGAAAAGCACCAATCCGTCTGCTCCAGCATCGTCCAGCCGTCGGGCAAAATGCCCAAATGAAGTAAAGAACGGACTCAATTTAACGGCCAATGGAATACTTAAATCCTGTAACGATTTCACCACAGCGACATATTGATTTTCCAATTCCTCCGCGCTTTTATCCGGATCGGCCGCAACGTAATACATATTGAGTTCCAGTCCGTCCACGCCAGTTTGTTCGATTTTTTTGGCATATTTAAGCCAACCGCCGAGCGAACTCCCGTTTAGACTGGCGATAATTGGAATGTCGACGGCTTCCCGCGCTTTGCGTAAGTGTTCAAGATATTCTTCAGGTCCGTGATTATAGTTATCCAATTCAGGAAAGTAGCTTAATGCTTCCGGAAAACTCTCCGTACCGTGCATAGTGTGATAAAACATTTCCATTGATTCATGGACAATTTGTTCCTCAAAAAGCGAGTACATGACGACGGCGGCGGCGCCTGCATCTTCCATCCGTTTGATATTACCGATATCTTTGGATAAAGGAGACGCTGAGGGTACGATTGGGTTTTTTAATTTCATGCCCATGTACGTTGTGGAGAGATCCATCGCTTCAGTCCTTTCATATTAAATTCAAAAGTCAAAGTGAAATCAAATTTTTACTTTTGGCTTTTGAGTGAATTTAATTTTTTCCATTCGTGTGAAAATCAAGCTTGGCCAGTTGCTCATAAAAATGCCAACGCTTATTGATGTCGTCCTGTGCAAGAGTAGCCAATTGCATAGCCACGTCGGGATCGCTCTTGGTCAGCATTTTATAGCGTGTTTCCGCATACGCATAATCTTTAAATCCAAGCGACGGCGCTTTGGAATCGAGGATCATCGGGTTTTGCCCTTCCAAGACCAAGTCCGGATTGTAACGGTACAACGGCCAATGCCCGCAGTCCACCGCAGCTTTTTGCTGCCGCATGCCCTGTCCCATGTTGATACCGTGCGCGATACAGTGGCTGTAGGCTATGATCAGTGACGGCCCGTCGTACGCTTCTGCTTCAAGAAAAGCTTTCACGGTTTGCTGATCGCTCGAGCCCATCGCTACCTGCGCCACATACACGTGACCGGCGCTCATGGCCATCAATCCGAGATCTTTTTTCGAAACGCGTTTACCGCTGGCTGCAAATTTCGCAACGGCTGCGCGGTTGGTGGATTTAGAAGCTTGTCCGCCGGTATTGGAATAGACTTCCGTGTCAAGAACGAGAATATTGACATTGCGCCCGGATGCCAGCACGTGATCGAGACCTCCATAACCGATGTCATAGGCCCAACCGTCACCGCCGATAATCCACACACTTTTACGAACCAACATATCGGCAACGGCCAAAAGACTTTCGGCTTCAGGCTGGCGTATGGATCCTAATTTCTTTTTCAATTCCATCACGCGTTCACGCTGATCGATGATATCCGATTCGGTTTTTTGAGTGGCATTGAGAATCGATTCGGCTAAATTTCCGCCAACCTGAGTAGCCAGTTTCATCAACATCTCCCGCGCAAAACCGGTTTGTTTATCAATTGACAGGCGGAATCCGAGTCCGAATTCGGCATTGTCTTCAAATAACGAATTGGCCCACGCCGGCCCGCGTCCGTCTTTATTTTTAGCCCACGGTGTCGTTGGTAAATTGCCACCGTATATAGAGGAACAGCCGGTAGCATTAGCGATCACAGCGCGATCGCCAAAAAGCTGGCTGACTAATTTTAAATAAGGCGTTTCTCCGCATCCGGAACACGCGCCTGAAAATTCAAACAGCGGCTGTAAAAATTGCGAACCTTTGACAGTATTCATGGCAACCTGACGACGATCTATTTCCGGAATGTCGAGGAAATAATCCCAGTTAATCCGTTCCTGATCGCGCAAAGGCGCCTGCGGCATCATATTGATCGCTTTCAAGCGCGTTTCCGATTTATTTTTGGCCGGACATACGTCGACGCAAATTCCACAACCCGTGCAGTCTTCCGGTGCAACCTGTATTGAATACATCATATTTGGGAATTCTTTACCTTTGTACGGAACAGCTTTGAAAGTTTCCGGTTTGTTTTTCAAGTCACCATTATCAAATACCTTAACGCGAATGGTGGCATGAGGACAAACCAACGCACATTTATTACATTGAATGCATACATTCGGATCCCACACGGGAATTTCCATTGCAATATTGCGTTTTTCCCATCGTGCCGTATCCGTTGGAAAAGTTCCATCAATCGGCATCGCGCTCACGGGCAATTCATCTCCGTCTCCGGCAATAATTTTAGCCGTAACGTTTCTGACAAATTCCGGCGCTTTCGATGATACCGCTGCGGCAATTTCAATTTGGCTGCTGACTGCTTTCGGAACATCGACTTGGAATAGATTGGCCAAGGTTTGATCGACGGCATTGAAATTCATCCGGACAATTTCTTCGCCTTTTTTGCCGTATGTTTTTTCGATAGAATGTTTGATCGCTTCAATGGCTTTGTCGCGAGGGAGAATGCCTGAAATGGCGAAGAAACAAGTTTGCATGATCGTATTAAAACGGCCGCCCATACCGGTTTCCTTCGCTACGCGATAACCGTCAATGACATAAAATTTTAGTTTTTTAGCGATAATCTGTTGTTGCATCCGTTTCGGTAATTGATTCCAAACGTCGTTCGCTCCGTAGGGACTATTTAACAGAAACGTCGCACCTTCGACTGCCGGCTTCAGCATGTCGTATTTCTCAAGAAAACTGATTTGATGGCACGCGATGAAATTGGCCGAGTCGACAAGATAAGGCGCATTAATTTCTCTCGGACCGAATCGTAAGTGAGAAATGGTCACCGAACCGGATTTTTTTGAATCGTATACAAAATATCCCTGTGCGTAATTATCCGTATCCTCGCCGATAATTTTGATCGAATTTTTATTAGCTCCGACCGTGCCGTCCGCACCCAGCCCGTAAAATAACGAACGCACGACGTCGTTGGGTTCGATCGAAAACGCCGGATCGTATTTCAAACTGGACATGGTGACATCATCGTGAATACCAACGGTAAAATGATTTTTCGGCTTCGATTGTTTCAATTCGTCAAACACGGCTTTGACCATCGCCGGTGTAAATTCTTTGGAGGATAATCCGTATCGCCCGCCAATGACTTTCGGAAATTGTGCGAGTGGCATTGCATTATCATTCATCGCCTCGCTCAGCGTCGTCATGACGTCCTGATATAACGGCTCGCCTGAACTGCCAGGCTCTTTTGTGCGATCGAGAACGGCGATAGATTTTACGGTCTTCGGTAAAACTTTAAGAAAAGCTTCCTTAGCGAACGGCCGGTAAAGATGAATTTTGACGACTCCGACTTTCTCGCCTTGCTTCATAAGGAATTCAGCTGTTTCCTGCGCCGTCAATGCACCCGACCCCATCATGACAATCACACGTTCGGCATCCGGCGCACCGTAATAATCGAATAAATGATATTGCCGCCCAGTAAGTTGCCCAAATTTATCCATAGCTTTTTGAACAATTGCCGGAAAATTTTGATAAAACGGATTGACTGTCTCACGCGCCTGGAAAAACACATCCGGATTTTGTGCCGAACCGCGCATTACCGGATTTTCAGGCGAAAGTGCTCGAGAACGGAACTTCCTCACAAGGTCGTCAGTAATCATTGTGCGCAGATCGTCTTCAGTCAATTGCTCCACCTTCATGACTTCGTGCGAAGTGCGAAAACCGTCAAAAAAATGCATGACCGGAACGCGTCCTTCGAGCGTCGCAGCGTGGGCGATCAAGGCCATATCCATCGTTTCCTGAACTGAAAACGCACAAAGTTGTGCAAATCCCGTAGCACGGACGGCCATCACATCGGAATGATCGCCAAAAATGGACAATGCATGGGTTGCGACCGAGCGTGCGGCGATATGGAATACCGTCGAGGTCAATTCGCCGGCAATTTTAAACATATTAGGCACCATCAAAAGAAGACCTTGGGAGGAAGTAAACGTGGTTGTCAGCGCTCCCGTCTGTAAAGCACCGTGTACGGCTCCGGCAGCACCGCCTTCTGACTGCATTTCCATAACGGACGGAACGGTTCCCCAGATGTTTTTTTGTCCCCGGGAGGACCATTCGTCCGACCACTCACCCATTGCCGAAGAGGGTGTAATGGGATAAATCGCTATGACTTCGCTTACTTTATGCGCCACATATGCGGCCGCTTCGTTCCCGTCAATCGTAACCATCGGGCGTTTCATCGACTATACCTCCGTGATTAAATCCGGTCAGGCACGACATCCGCATGTTGATTTTTTGACGTTTTTGGTCTGATTTATGAGGATGTCTTGACCTTCACCTTCTGAAATATAACCTACTGATTATAATAGAAAATGACGGTTGTCATGTTTTGGGGAATAATGATACTAGTCGTCGAACGATAAAACAGGAAGGAATTCAATATTACCGGCGGCCGTGTTTCAGCCATTCTTTTTTATTTTCCACGACGGAGATTGAATCTTTGAAGATAACGGTGTATGGATAGCGTTTGGAATAGCCTACTTTATGCAGGATAGGATACCGCATGTCGTCGGTACCCGTTGGCTGGCAGAGATAATATTTTTTCCCATTGCTGTCGGGATAAGTAAAATAAGTCCGGGTACGATCTTCATTAAAATCGCCGTACACACCGACCATGGCGTGATCCAGGCTGTCGCCTTGAGTTGGAAAAACAATCATCGCATCGAGGCCGGCGGTGATCATGAGCGAATGCATCAAAACAGCCAGATCAGCACAATTACCACGACCTTCCGCCAGCGTCTCAATCGGCATTTTGACATAATATTCTTTCTTCTCGTGATATGGAATGCTATTGACGAAATATAAAATTTTCTGTGCATTCTCGTCAAAATGAACTGAGTCATTGGGAACAATTCTGAGGCTATCCAGAATTTCATACAAAAATGTCTCGTGCGGCGTCGATGCATCGATCACACGCTGTAAGCCATTGCCTTGTTTTCTACGATGATGCGCAAAATACTTATTCGCGCTGAATGCAAGTTCGAGATATTTTCCTTTTTGCTGGCCATAGATGTAAAACTGATGCGAAAATTCAGCGGGGTAGTAAACGCCACTTTCCGGAGGTATGATCAATTGATACCATTTGTTTTCCTCCGAAAGCCTCTCATTAATGCCCTGCTGCATCCGGATACTGTCCCGCGCCATTTTTAATTCTACCTCGGCTTCGATACGGCGGTCAATTGCCGGCCGAACATATTCCTCATTCTGGTAAAACCAGACTGCAACACTGCTGCCCCCCATTAAAAGCAGTCCGACTATGACGATGTAAATTTTGGATCGCATATTATAGGCACCATTGTAAGAAATGTCCGATTGAGTTTCAAATAAAAAGCCACTATAACGGAAAAAAAAACCACGAGCGGGGGGGACACTCGTGGCGATCATCCTAAATGCCGAAGCATTGGGACTCTCAATTTTTATCATTGATTAGGCGTTGGACTAACCGGTTAATTTTGGCGATTTGTTCATCAGAAACATGTGTCCGGCCATTGAGCACCCGATTAATATAGTCGACCGAACACCGCATTGCATTGGCCAATTTTTTTTGACCGATCTTGTGCTCATAGAGCCTGACCCGGATTCGTTTTAATGTTTCAAACGCTGCTTCCGTCAACTTGACTTGACGCTTCATTGTATGTATTGATAATTAACTCTTGCGTTAGTTCGTAAAAACGAATAACTTGCAAGCCGATTTGATGCGTTGGTATCTTTTAGAAAATGTTTCGAACGACTGAATCTGACGTACTTTAGCCTTTAATTTCGGATTAGAATCTAACACAATAAATCTGTATTGTCAAGAAAATTATCACACATTAAACGTGTTTAAACTTTTATGCACCGGGGCAACCGCTTAAAACAGATACGCGAAACTTTGCAATTGACTCAAAATGAATTTGCCAGGAAATTCAATCTCCGGCAGCAGTATGTAAGCCGCTATGAATCGGGCGAAGGCGATTTACCGATTGATTTTCTTAATAGCTTATACAAAAAAGGCGTCGATGTCAGCTGGCTTCTCTTCGGCAATGGTAAAATGTTTCGCGAATCTTCGATTGTCAGCGAACCGGAGATCATGTATTATGCCAACAAAACGATTCCGATTGTTCATTCAATACCGTCTAACTGGAACAAATTGCCTAGCAACCTGATTATCGGATCGTTATCATTACCGGAATTGGATCCCGGTTCTATCGCATTATCCGTAGAAAATAATGAACTGCATTGGAAATTGAAAAAAGATGACCTGGTCATCATGATCCGCACCGATAAGGGAAAGCACGGCGATTCAGTACTCCTCAAAGATCCGTATGATGTATTGAGTATCAGGCGAATTCAGGATACGGAAACCGGAAAAATAACATCCGCCGACAATCCGGAATTTCCGGATATGCCTCTGGATCATTTCACTGTAATAGCTAAAGTTCTCACCGTCATCCGAAAGATCAGTTTGTAATCCCCCCTATTTTATCACCCTTTTTTAAAAAGACAACTATGCCTTTCGAAATCAACGATTTTCATAAGGAAGTCATTGAAGCAAGTTTACAGATTCCGGTTTTGGTTGATTTTTGGGCGGAATGGTGCGGACCGTGCCGCGTAATTGGACCTGTTTTAGAGCGATTGGCCGGTGAGTCAGATGGAAAATGGAAACTCGTAAAACTGAACGTAGAACAGCATCAGGATGTTGCGGCCCAATTTGGCATTCAAAGTATTCCGGCCGTTAAGCTTTTCGATAAAGGCCGCGTGATCAACGAATTTGTTGGAGCGCTACCGGAACCGATGATTCGCCAATGGCTTAAAGATAATCTTCCATCAGAAGAAAAAACATTGCTGCAACACGCCTCCCGGTTACTCGAAGAGGGCAATCACGATCAGGCGAAAACCGTTCTCGAAACTTTAGCGACGGCAAGGATCCCTGAAGCGCAAATCCTTTTGGCAAAGCTTTTGGTCTTCGACGAACCGGAACGTGCCGCAGAAATCATCAAAGATTGTGATGAAAACGCTCCGATGTATGATGTCGTACAAAATATCCGTTTCATAACTTCTTTGTTGATGACGGAAATTTCAACTTTCCCTGAAAGTTCGATAAAGGAAGGATTGATACGCGGATTAAACGCACTACGAAAAAAAGATTTTGAGGCAGCACTCGAAGTCTTAGTCCAGACGATCATCATTGACAAAACTTACTTCAATGAAGCGGCACGTAAAGCTTGCATTGGCATTTTTCAATTCTTAGGAGACGACCACCCTATCACGCTCGCATGGCGGCCGCGATTTGGCATGGCTTTATACTAATCATCCGATCACTTCAATGATGAAAGTGATTCGGCCCCAAATACTTTAATGCCGGATCCTTTGGCCAGTAAAGCACAGTAAGGTTCTGCATCTTTTAAAAACTTCCATTCAGTTCCATACAGATTCTCAAAATCAACTTCGATCCGCATTTCGCTAATCGGATGTACTTCCCACACAGGATGTTCCACGCGATACCACAATGTCTCGCCTTTTTTTGTTCGACCGAAACCCACATCATGCTCTTTAAAAAAATGCTCGACAGAGTTATCCGACGGAATAAAAGTATTTTTATCTGCTTTAACTTCAACTGATGAAGTTTTTTTATTTTTTATTAAACGATGACTAATGGACAAACTGTCGCTGGTCTCATCGAACGTCGAATGCATGGCAATAGCCTGATACGGCTCGTTGTAGATCCGATCAGCGACGAACGCAATCCAGAAACGCGGCACAAATTCGCGCAAAAAAACAACACCGCGTCTACCTTTATAATTGGCATAATAACGAAGATTCACTTCGGGAAAATTGACGTGATACGGAATTTTAAAACTCAGCACTCTGGTGTCAGCAAAATCAAAAGCTACGAAACTTACAAAAGCTTTGCCGTCCCGCAAATCCAATTCCAGTCCCGACGGCAGATGCGGTTTGAGTATTTCAGGTGAAACGGCGTACGTGATATTGATCAGCCGTAGCCATTGCGCGGTTAGAAATACGGACATCGTTACTCCATAAATCGTGAACGGAGCTCAGGCGTGGGAATCATGCACGCATCTTTCTTGCCGAACCAGCGATAGCGGTTTTTTGCGATGAAATTATATACGGCATCACGAAGAAATTTCGGTATAATAATTCCGATATAGAAGAGCGGCCAAGCGCCATTGAGACGTTTAGCGATCCGGAGCGCTGCCGATGATTGAGTATAAAATCTGTCCCCTTCGATCAATACAATAGAGTCGTATTCTTTCGTTGAAAGGTTTTTTTCTTTTAAAAAATTCTCGCCATACGCCGACTGCAGCGATGCGAATCGAAACTGCGCTTTGGGATCGCGTTTAATAATGAACAAAACGGAACCGTTGCACAAGTTGCACACGCCGTCGAATAGAATGATCGGGTATTCCATGAAATTTACTTCGATTTTAATCCCAAAGCTTTTTTCTCAACACCCTCATCCAGCAGGCTCGTTACATCGTTCAATTCCACACGGCCATAATACCACTCGCCTACGGTTAGTGCCTCGGCACGAACGGCTTTGTAAATATCATGGTAGCTGCGCTTACCATCAACAAAATTGAATACTTCTTCCCGCATGATTTTATGCAAATCGCCTTTATACTTCACAGAATCGCGGCAGCTGAAATAATCTTTAAATTCAGAAGCATTGTATGGAATTTTTTTTGTAGCGGCTGTTTCGGCCTCGTTCAAGTTAATTAAAGGCGATGCTCCGAAATGTGCTTTGAATAAATCATTGATCAACTGCATCGTTTGCACTTTCTGCGCCTCCAGTGCTTTCCTGGCCGCATCGATCGGTTGATTGTACTGCCGGTTACTTACAAACACATGAACGGATTCGATGGCACGAAATTCCCTTTCAAAACCCTGCTCGATCACCATCGACATGTCTTTCCATACCTGGTTTCGGTCGTTGGAACTCACCAAAATCTCGTTTGCGATTTTCAAATCATTTGCCAGCCGTTTTTGACTTTGGGCCAAAGTCTCGCCCGCCAGAAGCGGAACAATTTCATTTTCCGCCGATCCGAGCACATACGCCATGGTTGCGTAAATAAAATTATTTCGTTTGAGTTGTGTCTGGTCGACTTGCCACAGATCATCATCGGACGAATGAATGTACGGATCATCCCAATTGATCATCGCGACTGAAGGCACACCCACCGCGCCGTCGACAAAACACATGTGATCGGATTGGCCGAAATACGGAACATACGCCGCATTGTAGCCTTCGCGGCTGCCACGCGTCGAGTAAATCGGACGTGTATGCGGGCGGGGAAGTTTATTGGTTCGGCTGGCGGAAAGAAATCCGTTATTGGTTTCAATAACGTAGGTTGTAATATTTTCAAACATCGCATCAAGATATGACATCCGTGAATACGGCGCAAAAATCAGATGTTGAACTCTGCTCCCAAGCGATTGTTTCGCTCCAACCATGTCCTGATGCAGATTGGCCAAAAATTTATGCGGCTCATTCGGATTGGCTTTGAAATATTCGTACTCGGAATAAATTTCATCCGTCCACCACAAACGAATATCGCGCAACGGCCGTTTCATTTTTCCTTCACTGATCAATTTCATAAACGTACGGCCGAATTCCAGCAAGTTGGCACAACCGCTTCCGTCGTCATTGGCCGAACCTTGCTCTTCCTGCAAATGTGCGGTCATGACAATTTGAGAATCATGGTATTTCGAACCGCGAATCCAGGCTTCCACAAAGCCTGTCCGGCCGTTTTTGGTACTGAATTCCGTATCGACTTTGACTTTTAATACAACTTTTCCACCGCGGGTTTTCTTGCCAGTCGCAAACCAATCCTCCGAATCATTGGACATGAGAATTTTTTTCAAGACCTCGCCTTTACGTGGCGGTAAACTGAACGCAAAGGTTCCTTTCTTTCCTTCGGGAACAGGCGGAAGACGCTTCCAAGAAACCTGATCCGGAAAATCCAATTCGGAACGGCTTTCGGAAGGACTAAACGCCACAATTCCGGCTGCATCATATTGCCACACAGTTTTGGATACTATTGCCAGATCTCCGTCCGTCAATACGATTTTATTTTTTAATTTTAAGTTGTCAATTTCTCCGTCTTTACCGGAACCTATCCAAACCAATTCGGCCGTAAGATCGGCATCGTAACTACCGTCAGCAAGATATACAGCATGATCGCCGATATCGGCCAGCTTGATCTCGACCGGCTCGACCATCCAAAGTTCGGCCGATTTCGCCGTATACGCCGGCCTATCCATGATCTGTTCGATAAACTTTACGTCTTCCAATCCGGCTTGTTTGGCCGCCTGCGTAACATAATCGGCGGCTTTGAAAAAACCTTCCATACCGGAATCGCGATGCCATCGGCTCAACGCACGAATGTGCTCAAACGCCCGGTCGCCGGACAATTCATTCACAAACATATCGATTTCATTATCATTCAGAAAAGACGTCGTTTGCGCCGAGACTAAAGTCGACGATAACAACACATATAAAAACAAAACAGATAATCGCATAGAACTCCAGAATTTTTGGTTCTGATTCCTCATTTCAATTAATTCTTGTATGCTTCTCTCAACTGAATCGGCTCAGCGGGTTTCTTTCGTAATTTCAAATTCAACATTTCAACAAATACCGAGAATGCCATGGCAAAATAAATGTATCCTTTCGAAATATGCTGATCAAAACCTTCGGCAATGAGTGTCACGCCGATCAATAAAAGAAAACTCAACGCCAGCATTTTGACCGTCGGATGGCGATGCACAAAATCACTGATTGCACCCGCAAAAAACATCATAAAAATAACGGCAATGACTACAGCGGCGATCATGATTTGAATATTATTGGCCATACCAACGGCTGTAATCACCGAATCCAAAGAAAAAACGATGTCGAGCAATAGAATTTGAATAATCGTCGACACGAACGACGGCGCGGCTCTGTGAGTGCCTTCGCCTTCTGCTCCTTCGAGTTTTTCGTGGATTTCATGGGTGGATTTGGCCAACAAAAACAATCCGCCGACAATCAAAATAATATCACGACCTGAAATCTCCTGACTGAAAACAACGAATACCGGCGCCGTGAGCCGCATAATAAGCGTTAATGAGAATAGCAAACCGACGCGGGTGATCATGGCCAGCGACAATCCTGTCATGCGGGCATTTTTCTGCTGTTCTTGCGGCAGCTTACTCGACAAAATCGAAATGAAAATAATATTATCGATGCCCAAAACTATTTCGAGCGCTGTTAAAGTAACCAATGCAATCCACGCTTGGGGATCATTGATCCATTCCACAAAAATTCCTCCTCATATTTAATTTCGAATTTTGAATGACGAATTTGTTCATGTCACTCCGAACTCGGTTCGGAGTATGGAAATCATTATACTGTAAATATCGGCAAACGCTGAACCAAGTTCAGGTAACTATTTCAACGAATCACCAGTATTTAATTTTTCCTGATCATTCCAAATAGTCCGATAAGCAACAGCGGTAAACTTGAAACCACTCCGACATGCATCGGACGCCACGCCATCGGCGAATCCGGGATAAAATCACCGTAAAAGCCTATCAGCAGCGGAATAAACGCCAGAATGCTATACACCAAAAACAGGCGTTTATTTTTGGAAACAAGCAGCAAAATAAGTCCGCTCATCAGAAGCAGTACGAACATGATGAGAATAAAATAATTCCAGGCTCCGCCTTGTGAAAGATATTGTGTAACCATGTTTAATTATTTTTTGGGTGCAACCGATAAGATTTTTTTAATAACCGCATTATCATCAACCAGGACGCCGGATTGTGGCAACCGTGGAATGAGCGTCGCCCAGTTCATATCTTTCTGAAATACTTCTTTGAAGATCGGAAGCGATTCATCGACGCGTCCGGCATTGACCAGTGAAATGGCATGCCAAAATTTCATTTCAAGATTATCCGGAAACATTGTTTCGGCAGCGCTGTATTCTTTAAGAGCGCCGTCGATGTCTCCGTGCTCGACCGCAAGGTCGCCGCGATTCATATATTCATACGCCCGATGTACTTTGATCAATCGACGCAATTCTTTGAGCGGCTCAGGATGATCTTCAATACGCAATTCCATCACGCGATCGGCCCATGAACGTCCGGTCGATTGCGGTTTGACAATTAAAATCGCCGCCGATTGTTTTCCACGAATATCACCGCCGACAGCTTCCGCCGCTTCCAGTGCCGCCAGCATTCGGTCTGCTAAATCACCTTTCGATGACTCATACGCTTTCGACATCGCTCCCCAGATTTTATCGTTCGACATCAGGTTAGCCTGAACGGAATAATTATTTCCCGTGACGTGACCTGCACCCTGAATACATTTGGAGCCTGTATGCGTGGCAACGTTCCCTTTGGCGTCGATCATTGCGACCTGCCGGACATCTTTTCCGGGATCGGTGGCAAGAATCGATTCCAAAGCCTGTTTAGCGGTTTTACCCGCCCGCATGAGCGCTAATCCCAGTGGTCCGTACGCCGGATCGACGAATGATTGCGTAGCTACCGCGCCAACGCCCGCCTCCGCCCACGTCACCGTCGTGCCCACTGAAAACCAATGCGACTGGACGGCAACGCCCATTTCGCCGGTTACCGTGTCCCGAGCGACAATTGAATAGGTATGAACGGGGCGGATTTGCGAAACCTGTGCGTTCAATGAAAAAACAACGATTAGAGTCAACCAAACGATTAGTGTTTTCATATACTCAATCCTTGTGTATTAATTGCGTGGAATGCTGCTAAGTTTAAAGCATTGCCAAATGAAGTGCAATTTAAAAATCCGAACTTTGTATGAGTGATAAAAATTACCTTGTTTGATCCATCGGGATTTCATAGAATGATTGCGTTCATATCGGAGGAATCACAATGAAAATCAACGCCGAATG
Source organism: bacterium (assembly GCA_019695335.1). Lineage (NCBI taxonomy): Bacteria > bacterium. Next base: position 7,972 of record JAIBAF010000021.1, on the reverse strand, counting down.
GCATCAGAAAAACCGCATGCCGAAAAACGCTACACTGCAGCAACGTGTGGAATGGCATCTGGCTCACCAAAAAAATTGTTCGTGCCGCCCCATTCCCGAAAAACTCGCTCAAACGATGAAGAAAATGAAAATCAAATTTTAGAATCGACTCAGCCTTGAAGTGACAACGTAAAATTCTCACATGTCAGTTCGAGCCTGTCGAGAACTGGTACAGTATTACTGAAATTCGTTAGTTCACTTCTCGACGAGCTCGAAGTGACAGCCAAAAAAAACATTTATCATCATGGACCCTATCGAACTCACAGCCGCTATTTTTGGATTTATCTGCGTCTATCTGACGACACGCCAAAGCATTTATTGCTGGCCGGCAGGGCTCATCCAGGTTTCTTTGTATATCATCGTTTTCTACGAAGCCAAATTATACTCCGATGTGATCCTCCACATTATTTACGTCATCCTGCAAGTGTACGGATGGTACTACTGGCTTCACGGCAATAACCATCATCAGGCGGTCGTCACGCGTTTGTCCATGCCGATGCTCGTGAATTGGATCATCATCGGCATCATCGCTGCAGGCATTTGGGGCACGGTCATGCATACGTACACCGACGCGGCTTTGCCGTATCCCGACGCCTTCATCATCGCCATGAGCCTGATCGGACAATGGCTGATGGCGAAAAAGAAAATCGAAAATTGGTATTTTTGGATTGCCGTTGACGTCGTGGCCATCGTTGTGTATTCCGTGAAAGAACTTTACGTGACTTCCGGATTATATTTTACGTTTTTGATTATCTGTCTTTATGGTATGCGCAAATGGCGTCTTGCATTAGACGGAATTAAAGATGCACTACCTTCAACTGAACTCTCTCAAAAATAACTCTTTCTTTCATTTTAAAACATCGGTAAATTTAATCACTTACTATAAGTGACCCTTTCCCTGAACCATTACTCCAATGTATTTCGACGTTAGAACTGTCTCATTTGTCGCCGCGCTCAATGCTTTCATGCTTTTCTTATGGCTGTTGAGTACCTTTACTCGCGGTAAGAAACATCCCGGTTTGAACGAGTGGATTTGGTCGGCGTTTTCTCTGTTTCTGGGCATGACGGCTATCAGTTTCCGCGGAGTTTGGCACGATAGTATTTCGATCGTCGTGGGCAATGTGTGTTTCATTGGATCGTTTGCTCTCGTCGATATGGGTCTTAAACGTTTTGCCGGTGAACGGCCTGCTTTTCTATTGTACGGCTTAACATCCGTACTGATTGCCGCCGCGTTCGTTTATTTCACTTTTTATGATCTGAATCTGAATATGCGGATCGCCGTCATCTCAGGCGCCGTCTCGTTTTATTGTTTTCGCCTTGCTTGGTACACATTTAAACATATCAAGCCTCTTGTTCTGGGGAAAACCGGGCTTTTGATCACTGTTTTTGTGACACTGGGCATTTGGGATGTTGTACGGGTTATATTGACGTTTACATTTGAACCGTCGATCGAAGACTTTATGCAATCCAGCATTATTCAAAGTGCGACGGTCATGACGTTCAATGCAGCCAGCATTCTCACATACGCAGGGCTTGTATCCATTCACGCTCAATGGCTGGAAAAAGAACTGATAACGATCGAAGCATTTCTTCCCATTTGCGCGAGCTGCAAAAAAATTCGCGACGACAACGGCTATTGGAAACAAGTGGAAGAATACATTTCACATCACATTGATGTCAAGATGACGCACACGATCTGCCCGGATTGTATCAAAATATTATATCCTGACCTTATGAAAGACGAACCTGAGGATAAATAAAAGATTGGTGCAACCTTTTACTATAACTATCGTTACAAGCTTTGCCATTCTGCAGAAAATTCTGCTTGGATAAAATTCCACGCCATTTCAAATATGAATCATCTTCTACTTTGCAAAGAAAGGATCATTACCATGGAGAGGAGACGTCTGATCATTTACGGTTTATTGGCAGCATTGCTGGCGTGTTCAGCGGTTGCACAAAAAAACGATTCCCTTAAAAGCCTTTCATTATCCGGTTTGAGTTTTCGCAGTATCGGGCCGGGCTTCACGGGAGGCCGCGTGGTCGATATTGCGGTTAATCCCAACGATCACAGCGAATACTACGTCGCGTCGGGTCACGGTTCTTTGTGGAAGACATCGAACGGCGGAGTCACTTTTTCGCCTGTTTTTGACGATCAAAAATCATATTCGATGGCGTGCGTGGCGATCGACCCTTCGAATACTAATGTAGTCTGGGCCGGTACCGGTGAAAGTAATAACCAGACCAATGTTATCTTCGGCGACGGCGTTTATAAAACCGAAGACGGCGGCAAAAGCTGGAAGAACATGGGATTGAGCACGTCCGAATACATCGGCGGCATTGCCATCGATCCGAATAACTCCAACGTCGTATACGTTGCCGCTTACGGCCCGTTCCGTACTGAAGGCGGCGAACGCGGCGTGTATAAAACCACCGACGGCGGTAAAACATGGCAACGCGTTTTATTTATCAGCGACTACACCGGATGTTATCAGATCCACATGGATCCTCGCAACTCCAATGTCCTCTACGCCGTCGCGCATCAGCGATTCAAAAAATTGTACTCGACGGTCAGCGGCGGACCGGAAAGCGCTATTTACAAAACGACCGATGGCGGCGCAACGTGGAACCGCATTATGACCGGATTGCCGACGGCAGACGTCGGACGCATCGGCATGGCTATTTCACCGGCCAACCCCGACGTGCTGTACGCCATTGTCCAGGCTAAATCAAACGGCGGCGTATACCGCAGCAAAGATCGCGGCGCGAGTTGGTCCAAACAAAGCAGCTACGTTTCAACGTATGCTTTTTATTTCCAGGAATTATTCTGCGATACCGAAAATGAAAACATGCTTTACAGCATGGATGTTTTCAATCAAGTGAGTTATGACGGTGGCGCCACGTGGAAAAAACTTGGCGAGAAAAATAAACACGTCGACAATCATGCGCTGTGGATCGATCCGACCAATAACCGTCACTTGCTTTCCGGCAACGACGGCGGCGTGTACGAAACGTGGGATCAAGGCCAAAACTGGGACTTCAAAGCCAATCTCAGTTTATCCGAGATATACAAAGTTTCGACGGATAATGCTCTGCCGTTTTACAATGTCTACGCCGGTACGCAAGACAACAACAGTTTTACCGGCCCTTCCCGCACGATCAATACCAGCGGCATTACCAACCAGGATTGGCTTTTCACACTCGGCGGCGACGGTTTCGAAACCCAAGCCGATTGGAAAAATCCCGATTTATTATATGTGCAATCGCAAAACGGCGGACTCGTAAGGTATGACCGGAAAACGCGCGAGCAATTATTTATCAGGCCGACTGACACCGCCGACACCGGTTATCGTTTCGATTGGGATTCCCCGCTCCTTATTTCCGGTCACGACAATAAACGTTTGTATTTCGGCGCACAAAAAATCTTCCGCACCGACGATCAGGGTAATAGCTGGACGATCATCAGCGGCGATCTCACGCGCGGCGTTCCGCAAAAGATTTTGAAAATGCAGGGCAAATTCTGGAGCTACGATGAATACGCTTCCAAAGGCTCGATGGCACAGATTACCTCGATTGCCGAATCCCCGATCGACGCCAATATTTTATTCGCCGGATCCGGTGACGGATTGATCCATTACAGCGCCGATGGCGGTAAAACCTGGACGAAAGCCTCGACACCGGGTTTGCCGGAATATGCGCGCGTTCAGAGTATCGCTGCATCCAATCATAATAAACTCGTCGCGTACGCGGCATGTCATAACTTCGCCGAAGGCGATTACAAACCTTACTTAATGAAAACCGTCGACGGCGGGAAAACATGGTCGATGCTCAATGCCAATCTGCCCGTCAAAGGTTCCACCTTCTCCGTCGCAGAAGATCATGTTGATCCGAATTTACTTTTCGCCGGAACTCTGTTCGGGCTTTACGTTTCCAATACCGGCGGTAAAGATTGGGTCTCGTTCAATAACGGATTGCCGCCCGCAGCCATCACGGACCTGCAGATTCAGAAACGCGAAAACGACCTTGTCGTGGCGACATTCGGACGCGGCATATTTATTCTCGATGACTATACGCCACTGCGCAATATCTCCGAAAAAATCGCTCAGAAAGATGCAGCGATATTCCCCATCAAAGACGCTCAGATGTTCGTGCAAGCCTCGCCATTCGGTTATCCCGGCGTCGGATTCCAGGGCGGCAGTTTCTTCTCGACGCCCAATCCTGACGTGGGCGCCGTCTTTACTTATTATCTGCGGGACGATTTCAAATCGCTCAAGAAAAAAAGAAGAGACGCTGAAAAAGAAAAACAGAAAAAAGGCGAAGAAATCGAATTCCCTCCTTTCAATACATTACGAAAAGAAGCGGACGAATTAACGCCTTATCTGCTTTTTACAGTATCGGACGAACAAGGCAACGTCGTTAGAAAAATCAAGGCGGACGTCAGCAAAGGCGTCAATCGCATCGTCTGGGATTTCCGGTATAGCGCATTCTCGCCGATTTCTCTGACGCCGTTCGATTACTCCGTTCCGTGGATCACTCCCGACGTCGGCTACATGGCGCCTCCCGGAAAATACAAAGTAACATTAAGTAAATTTGAGAACGGACAATTTACCGAGCTCGTTCCGGCTCAGGAATTTAATTGCGTGCCGCTGAACCCGGGAACGTTACCGGTCACGGATTACAAAGCGCTCGATGCGTTCAATAAAAAAACGGCTGAACTGATCCGCGCTGTCAACGCGGCGGAAACCTACCGCGGTGAATTAGCCGAGCGCGTGCCCTTCCTGAAGCAAGCCGTTTTCGAATCCAGCAATCTGCCCAACGATACTTACAAGACGCTGCTTGCGATCGAAGACCGCCTGAAGGAACTCAATCGCCAGCTCAATGGCGACGCTTTGCGTAATATCTACGAAAGTACCGGCCCGACATCCGTGAAAGCGCGCGTGGAAACGATCACCTCCAGTCTGTGGTCGACAACTTCCGCAGCGACGAATACATTTTATCAATTGTATGATGTAGCGTCGGCGCAATTCGGTACGATATTGACGTCGCTGAAATCCATCGACGCGGATATCAAACAAGTCGAAGCGACTTTGGAAAAATACGGCGCGCCATACACGCCTAACCGATTGCCCGACTGGAAGAAAAACTAGAATTTAATTCTCGTCCAATAAAAAACCGAATTCGCAAGGATTCGGTTTTTTTTTATTCTGTCAGTTCGATCGTTATTTACAACGCGATTCAAATAAAATGTCAGTTCGAGCTTAGGACTCGACGTGACGCCACCACAATGTCATTCTACATATATCCCCAAACAAACACCAATACACAAAAATTTGTGTATTTTGGTGATTCCAAAGCCGATTAAATCATCTTCAGAAGCAGACCAAGCATGATCCAAAGACAATTTTCATGACAAAATTGACTCTGATTCATGTATTTAACTGCCATATTTTCTTAATTTAATAGGATTGGCCTATCGTACGAAGGAACGATCCTATCCGCGATGGCAGCGATGCTACCATCCGAAGGAACATTCCTTCCGGCACAAGCAACATTCCTTCAGAATGAAGGAATCTTCCTATCGGCGCAAGGAATGATGCTATCCGTTCGAAGGAATAGTCCTTCCGATTGAAGCAATTTTCCTTCAAAATGAAGGAACGGTCCTATCCGCGATAGCAATGATGCTATGATCTGAAGGAACTTTCCTTCGGAATGAAGGAATCTCCCTATCGGCGAATAGAATGATGCTTCGGATCGATAGAACATTTCCTTGCTGCGCTTGCGCGATTGCTACAACCGCTTAGCAAAGTCTCTTCGATCTTAAGGAAAGTTCCTACCACACCTATGAAAACTTCCATAGCTTGTAAGGAATGTCTCATCACTACCTGAGGAATGTTTCTATATCATTGATGAAACTTTCCATAATTTTTTAGGAACATTGCTTCGGATTGAAGGAAAGTTTCTTAGGACAGGTAGCAAGGAACGTTCCTATGTTCGGTAGGAATCGTCTTAATTGACAATCGACGATTGTCAATTGAAAATTGATTTGACTTTGCTTGGGTCGGGACGTAATTTTAGTGCGGAGGTGCTCTTCGAAATGGCTTTTCTGAAAATTCTCAAGTAAGAATTGAAAACGGTAGTATGATCAAAAAATTACTCTTAATATCTGTTCTAGCACTCACCAGTTGTTCAACAAAATCACTAATCTATCATTATGTTGCAAGCAAAGAAGAGCCTGCGTCGATAAGACTATTTGTCAACAAACTTGACTTGGGCATTTACAATATCGAGGTAATGATCGATAATAAATCGCCAGACACACTTATCCTTCCATATTTAGTTAAACCTTGCAATTTTTATTTAGACAATGATTTAATTAGGTTGGACTTTCCAGATTACGTGGAATATCAATGCAACATCACCTCAGGCGATTCTACATTGTTAGCATCAATTGATGCCGATGTTAAATTTTTTCCTTTCGGAAATTATTTGATACCTTTTGTAATTATTCCACCGAAAAAAAACGCCATTTTTTCATTTCATGGCTTGCTTGAGCCGAGGCATGAATATCATATAGAAATGATACTCATAATGAATACAAGTGCCAAAGCACCGCTCTATGAGAGAGATAAGGATGGTTCATACTACTTCGCTCGAGTTGGCACAGCCGATTTTTGGTCTACAGCTGGAATTGGAGTATTCAAGACAAAATTTCACGCACCGAAATAACTAATTCTTTTTTGTTTTAAGTCTTGTCTAGCTTCATTTAGTTCCGCAGATGTATCATAAGTATATATGACAACGAATAATACAGACAATAGTAATGACTTGTTAAGGATATTAGTTTATTGGGATGAGTGTGAACGACCCTCAAAACAAACAATTGATAATTATGCAGACATCTTCAAAAAAAGCGTTAAGACAATCCTTCCATTGCCTCCTGATTTTGTGATTGAATTCATGATCTCTCTTCGAGTTCAGAAATTCAAAAAGTTCTTGCACGAAGGAGAATTTATTGAATATTCAGGTGATAACAAGGATTTGGCCATTATCAAGTACTGTACCGTTGGAGTTGTTGATCCTTTGGGAAATTACTATCACATATTGAGAGACTATCGCTATCAGCTTTTCTCCCAATACAATCGTTTAATGGTTCCATTTGAGCGAAGTATTCTTGTAGCTTTTATTACCAGTGATCATCAGATTGGAATGACGAATGCCTTGAAGTGGTATGAAGAACAAGTTAAAGATAGAATGAGAGTTGACTACAAATTTTTCGTATTACGCGTGCCGAAGTTACCTGAATTAACGGCACATGAAAGAATCAAGGAAATAGCAACAAGATTTTGTGAGATACTAAAACCTGATATTAAAATTATTACTAAAGAGAAAAATACGGGGAGTTCCCAATAACAAACCGCCGATCAGAGAATACGAGTTCGCGACGCCATACCTGCGGAAAACGTGGAATGAATCCAATCAATTTTCGAATGCTCTCAGCGAGGAACTGTTTTCCGCCACCAAAACAAGCGAACTCGGATTCCGGCGGTTTTATCACAGCCTTGATTTTTCTTTTGGTTCTTTTCTTTGTATCAAGACAAAGAAAAGAATACATGGCGTAGCCGATTCATTTTATATTTCATTCACTGGATTCCCGCTTTCGCGGGAATGACATCTGGATAGAAAGTCGAAATGGGAATGACACTCCCTTTACACGCATTCATTCGGCCTTGATAAAACCGCCGATCAGAGAATTCGAGTTCGCGACATCATACCTGCGGAAAACGTGGAATGAATCCAATCAATTTTGAATACTCTCAGCGAGGAACTGTTTTCCGCCACCAGCAAGCGAACTCGGATTCCAGCGGTTTTATCACAGCCTTGATTTTTCTTTTGGTTCTTTTCTTTGTATCAAGACAAAGAAAAGAACACATGG